>CALMBJ010000252.1 GCA_937860175.1 uncultured Actinomycetes bacterium | reverse complement strand
GCAGCGTCAGATGTGTATAAGAGACAGGTTGGTTACTCGCCTAATGAATGGGATGGATTAACTAAGCATCTGCGCGGACTCGGATACTCAATTGATGAACTTGAATTAGCAGGGCTATCCAAGATGGGTCAACGCGGCCCCATAGATAAGTTCCGCAATCGCCTGATGTGGCCAATCAAAGATATCTCTGGTGACATCGTTGGTTTTGGAGCGCGAAAATTGGCAAGTGATGAAGAGGATCAAGGCCCAAAGTATTTAAACTCCTCAGAGTCGCCAATTTATAAGAAGAGTCAGGTTCTTTACGGCCTGGATGTAGCCAAGAAGGAGATTGCAAAAAAGCGCCAAGCGGTCATTGTTGAAGGTTATACAGATGTTATGGCCGCACATTTGGCTGGAATAACAACTGCGGTTGCAACATGTGGAACCGCTTTTGGAGCAGATCACATCAGAATTTTGCGACGCTTATTGATGGATGATGACGCCTTCCGTGGTGAAGTCATCTTTACCTTTGATGGTGATGCTGCAGGTCAGAAGGCGGCGCTTCGAGCCTTTAGCGAGGACCAAAAATTTGTAACGCAAACCTTTGTTGCTGTTGAACCAGATGGTTTAGATCCTTGCGAGCTGCGCCAGGAAAAGGGAGATCTGGCTCTACGAGATTTGATTGCCCGCCGAGTTCCATTGTTTGAGTTTGCTATTCGCGCAGAGTTAGCTCATCACAAGTTAGAGACAGCAGAAGGACGGGTTAATGCACTTAATGCTGCCGCTCCGCTTGTCGCTCAAATTCGAGACAAATCTTTGCGTCCTGAATACACACGACTACTTGCTGGCTGGCTAGGTGTTGAAGTTGAAATTGTCACTCGAGCTGTTGCACAAGGTGTTAAATCTGCGCCTCAACAAAATCGCAATGATGGCGAAGAATTGACCGCGCAACCAAACTTTAGACCTGATCCCAATGAAGCCCGCTTGATTTTAGAACGAGAAGTACTCAAGTCACGTTTGCAAGAACCGCAACTCTTCGAAGGTGAGTTGTGGAGTTCTATTGAGCAGGGAGCCTTCACGCATCCTGCATACAGTGCGATGCGAGTAGTTATAGATTCACATGAAAAGCTTTCACCAGAACTGATCACCGATGAAAACTTACGTGCGCTGTTTACCGAACTCTCAGTTGAGCCAATTCGTGCAGATGGAAAACCAACGCAGCTCTATGTTGCAAGCATCGTCGCCAGACTTCGCGAAGTAGCGATTTCACGCTCAATTGCTGACCTAAAGTCATCACTACAGCGACTTAATCCTGTAGAAAATGAGATTGAGTACAACGCAGCCTTTGCCCAGTTAGTTGCCCTCGAGTCAGCCCGACGCTCCCTGCACGATCTAGCGCTGGGCTCTCTTTAATCTGCGTTCTCTTGAGTCTGGGAATGCTCTGATTTTTGCCCATTCGCGTGGGTGCGCTAGAGTTTGCGCCTGCACCGTTAATCCCTGATAGCTCAACGGCAGAGCAGTCGACTGTTAATCGACAGGTTCTTGGTTCGAATCCAAGTCAGGGAGCATATGAAGCTAACAAGACGCTCAGCCCTTCGCATGGCCCTGGCCGGCGTTGCTGCATCACTGCTGGGCGCACGCCCTGCTGCGGCGAACACCAGAATCGTACGGTTAACTCGAATCAAGGTTGGCGCAACCTTCGCTTTTCAATTGAGTAATGGCGCTCCAGCGCTGCTGTTCCGCACCAAAACCGGCGTCTTTGCTTACCAGACAATTTGTACCCACCAAGGTGGAGCAACTAAGTATTTCAGCGCACGAAAGCTCCTTGTGTGCCCGGTACACAATGCAAGTTTTGATCCATTTAAAAAGGGTGCGGTAGTTGCAGGTCCGGCAACCAATCCACTGCCAACGGTAAAGGTTGCGATAAAGAGCGGCTGGGTAGTTCTCGCATAAGTTGCACCAATTAGTAAGTTGTTTTTAAACTTTCTCTCAGGTTAAAGTGAAAAGTTAACGCTGATACTGAAAGAGGTTTATTGGATGAAGACATCAACCAAGATAGTCGCATCATTCCTAGTCGGCGCATCGGTTGCCAGTGGCGTCGCTACCGCGGCAATCTCTCAACCCGCCGGCGTAAAGGTCTGTGTCGATAAGCGAACACAGGCGATCTTCTTAGCTGGATCAAATGGATGTTCAACCAACAGAACCGCGCTTACATTAGGCGCACCAGCAATTGATGTAAAAAGCATCGCCTCACTAGTAACTCCATCTGTTGTATCTATCAAGGTGGTTACCCTTTCAGGTGGCGGCAGCGGAAGTGGATGGGTCTACAAGTCAGATAGAAACAACTCATTTATTGTCACTAACAACCATGTGATCGCATCTGCGGCGACCACAGGAAATATCACTATTGAACTTTTGAATGGAGACACAATTCCTGCCCAGATTGTTGGGCGTGACATCGCTTATGACTTAGCGGTTTTAAGAGTTAATCGAGGAAATCTTCCAACGGTAACTATTGGCGATTCATCACGAGTAAGTGTGGGCGAAGCAGTCGTTGCTATCGGCTCTCCATTGGGGCTTGCAAGCACAGTTACAAGTGGCATTGTTTCTGCATTAAATCGTCCTGTCACTGCAGGCAGTTTTGGTACAGAGTCATTTGTAAACGCTATTCAAACCGATGCCGCAATCAATCCAGGTAACTCTGGAGGCGCGTTATTAGATTCACAGGGTCGAATCATCGGGGTTAACTCCGCAATTGCAACCTTGTCATCTGGGGGCACCAGCGGAAGCATCGGGTTAGGCTTTGCTATTCCAATCAATGAAGCAAAGCGCGTGGTTGATGAGTTGGTTGCAACCGGTAGATCTACACGTCCAGTATTAGGTGTTTTCTTTGATGCAACATTTACCGGAACAGGTGCCCGAATTGGACGTTTGAGTCCAAATGAAGGTGCTGAAAAGGCTGGAATTCCAGCAGGTTCAGTGATCACAGCTATTGATGGGGTAAAGATCGCTGATCAAGTTGGAGCGATTGTGAAGATTCGTTCGTACGCACCTGGAGCTACGGTCACCATCACTGTAACTGTGCCTACTGGAGGCTCTCAGAGTTTCAAAGTCACGCTAGGAACGGCACCTTCTAACTAATTAGCCGCGATAGAAATAGTGTCAGGGTATTGTTAAGCCATGGCACTATTTCAATTAAATGTAGCTCTTCCAGATCGTCCTGGTTCATTGGGGCTCTTGGCTTCAGCAATTGGCGCAGCGGGTGGAGATATTCGCGCGCTAGCGGTTGTGAAGTCCGAGGATGGTCGTGGTTACGATGAGATTACCGTTGCTGTGCCAGGAAATGATCCCACCGACCTGCTCAATGTTTTAGGTGCAATTGGTGGGGTAGAAGTTCTTTCAATAACCCCTTTGTAATCAACGACGCGAAAGTAGCTCTGCGCCTTGACTTGGTAAAGAGGTAAAAAAGCGTGGTGCTTTAAAGCCTTTACCTGAAAATGCTTTTTCAACCGCCTTAATTGTTTCAGCGGTCTTTGATGCCTGGATCAATGCGATTGCACTTCCACCAAAGCCGCCACCAACCATTCGAGAACCCAATGCCCCTGCCGCTAGCGCAGCGTCAACTGCAGTATCTAATTCAGGACATGAAACTGTGTAATCATCACGCAAAGAGGCATGGGATTGATTTATCAAATCTCCTACCTTTTCAAAATCTGAGTTACTTAATGCATCCACACAATCTAAAACTCGCTGCATTTCGGTCACTGCATGGCGGACTCGCACATACTCGATCTCAGTAAGGACTGAACGAGATTGCTCTAGCTGGTGCAGTGATAATTCACGCAGAGAAGTGATGCCCAGCTTTGCCACCGCTGATTCGCACGAAGCGCGGCGCTCTGCATATCCACCATCAGTTAGTGCGTGATGTGCTTGGGTATCAATAATGAGAAGCTCTAGTCCACTAGATGCCACATCAAAAGGAATGTTTTTAGTTGATAGATCGCGACAATCTAATAAAAGTGCAGAACCTTGAGTCGCCATCAATGAAACTGATTGATCCATGATTCCGCATGGCACACCGACATATTGATTCTCTGCTTTTTGTGTAAGTCGTGCCAACTCTTCAAGGTCGTATCCCATGTCAAAAAGGTGGTTCATTGCGGTTGCAACGGAGCATTCAAGAGCTGCAGAGGATGACAAACCAGCACCCAGAGGAACATGACCATCGATCATTACATCAACGCCACCTTTGACCCCCATCGACCACAAAACCCCAAGCGCATAGCGCTCCCATTCACCTTTAAGTCCTGGCTTTATGTCATTGATATCTAACGTGACAACCTTGCTTCGGCGTTGCGCAGATGCAATGCGAACAGTTGAGTCATCTCGCTTTCGCGCCGCAACCAAGGTTCTATCTTTAATTGCAAAGGGCAGAACAAAACCATCGCTGTAATCAATATGTTCACCGATCAGATTTACTCGGCCAGGTGCTGCGGCGACCAGATCTGGCTCCTCGCCAAAAGTCTCAAGGAATTTTTCTTCAATACTGCTCATGCTTAAGCCATTGAATTGAGGGTATCGGCGACCATAGTTGTCATATCTCTGGTGGGTGACCAATCGAGCATCCGCTTTGCCTTTGAGATATCTGCAATCAAAACTGCAGGATCTCCGGCGCGACGTGGTGAGTCGATATATGGAACTTGATGACCAACCGCATCACTTGCAGCCTTAACAACTTCTCGAACTGAGTAGCCAGAACCGCTGCCCAAGTTGTAGATCTCATGACCTGGCTTACCCAATGAGTTCAGCGCCTTGATGTGCGCGTCGATGAGATCGATAACATGGACATAATCTCGAATACATGTGCCATCTGCTGTTGGCCAATCTGTTCCAAAAATCTTTACAGGGTTACCTTCAGTGCTTCGAAGAACATTAGGAATCAAATGGGTTTCTGGGTCGTGGCGCTCGGCAAGCCAACCGCGCTTAGCCTTGAGCGCGCCTGCAACATTAAAGTATCGAAGTGATGCTGCGGAGATGCCGTGGCTTTTCGCCTCTTCAGTAATCATGTGATCAATAGCTAATTTAGTCGCACCATATGGGTTGGTTGGATTTGTCTCTGCCGTTTCAAGGATGGGAACAACCTTGGGCTCACCATAGGTTGCTGCAGATGAGGAAAAGACAATCTTTGTGATTGATTGCTTGCGCATCTCATCTAGCAAAATACGGGTTCCATCAACATTTACTGATTGATAAAGATCTGGCTTTTCAACTGATTCGCCAACCAATGATTTACCGGCAAAGTGCATAACCGCTTCACAACCACTTAATGCCTCGGCAACTTCAGATGAATTCAGAAGTGAACCCTGTATGAAACGCACACCCGCTGGCACGGTATCTGCATGACCCATGCTGCAATCATCAAGGATTGAAATCTCAAATCCTTGGCCCAGCAAAACTTCAACAGCAGTTGACCCGATATACCCGGTGCCGCCAGTGACGAGCACGCGCATTACAGAACCACTTCGCGAAGCTGCGCAGCTGATTGCTCAGGACGCATATCCATAATGAATGCACCCATCGCTGATTCAGAACCCGCGAGGTACTTCAGCTTTCCGGGGGCGCGTCGCACACTTGTAATCTGCCAATGCAGACGAAGCAGATCGCGACCAACACGCACAGGTGCTTGGTGCCAAGCCGCGATATACGCCATTTCAATTCCAAAGACGCCATCTAAGCGGCGAGTAACCTCAAGTGCGATTTCAGGAAAAGCATCACGATCAGAATCTGTGAGCTCAGTTAAATCAGCAACTGGATTTAGGGGAGTTACATGAATTTCAAATGGATAGCGGGCCGCATATGGAACATAAGCGATCCAACGATCATTACGAGCAACGATTCGCTCTTCATCTAGCAGCTCGCGCGCAACAATCTCATCAAACAAAACCTTGCCAGTGTCCTTCTTGTACTTGGTTGCCGCTGCCAACATTTTTTCTACCCGAGGCGGCAGGTATGAGTAAGCATAAATCTGCCCATGTGGGTGTGAAAGGGTTACACCGATCTCTTCGCCGCGGTTTTCAAAGGGCGCAATATGTTGGATAAAACTTTCCTTTGACAGTTCAGCTGTTCGATCTACCCAGGCTTCAAGCAAAACACGAACACGTTGCGGTGTTAAATCCTTAAATGCGTTTCCATGCTCTGCGGTGAAACAAATAACTTCACACTTTCCTGCAGCGGTTCCTAAATCTGTATCTGGCCCAACGATGTCAGGTAGCGCCCAGTCACCGATTGGTGGGCGCAAAGATGGTGAGCGGTTATCAAAAACAACAACCTCAAAATCAGATTCTGGAATCTCAGTTAAGAGCTCACCTGTGGTTGGGCACAGAGGGCACAACTCTTTAGGTGGCAGAAAGATTCTTCCCTGGCGGTGTGCAGCCATTGCAATCCACTCATTCACCAATGGATCAAGGCGCAGCTCGCCAATTCCTGGCTGCTCCTCCTGAGGACGTGCATCGAGAGCGGTTCGCGCTTGGCCGGCGGTGTCGTAGTAACGAATTGTTCGCCCATCAGCCATTTGGCGGTCATTTCTGATGACGCCTGCGTTAAGTTTTTTACTCTCGCTCATAGTGTCGTTACTCTACCTGTGTGAGTAAGCAATCTGCATTATTGAGCGCCCCTACCTCTGCCTTGTTACTCGAAGTTGTAGATGGAGCCCTCATCATTCAACATTGGGGAGCCCCGCTACAGGGCGATCTTGCATCTGTACAAACCGCAATTCGCCCATCTATCGCCAACAGTTCATGGGATTTTCCGCAATTCCCAGGAATCATGCGCGAGAGCTCACGAGGATTTTTAGGTCGTCCAACTTTGTCTGGCCATCGCCAAGGTAAAGCTTGGTCAACAAAGTTTGAGGTAACTGATTTTCATCACAGTAAAAATAATGTAACTGTCACCTTGCGCGATTTTCATGCCGAACTAGAGGTAACGCTGAACTTTGATTTAGATGCATATGGTGTCTTAACTCAAAAAGGTTCAGTCAAAAACATCGGCTCATCTGATTACAACCTCAACGAATTCATCCACTGGCTTCCACTTCCAAAGGAGGCGACACAAACTTTAGATTTTGCAGGTCGTTGGTCTAATGAGCGAAACCCTCAGCGAAAAGATATTGCAACTGGAACCTGGGTTCGTGAATCACGTGAAGGACGCAGCGGGCACAATTTTTCAATCGCAGATATCGCTTTAACTCCACAAACCTCATTCCAGTCAGGAAATGCCTGGGCAACAAGTATCGCTTGGAGCGGAAACTCACATTACTTAGTTGAAAAACTCTTTGACGGCTCAACCTCTATAGGTGCTGGTGAGTTATTGCTTCCAGGAGAGATAACTCTTGCCGCTGGAGAAAGTTATGAAGCACCCGCTCTGGTCTCTGTTTTCTCAGCTGAAGGTTTAGATGGCGTTAGCGCCGCTTATCACTCTTATCTTCGTGCACGTTCAGTGCACCCAAAGCGTCCACGTCCTTTGACCCTCAACATGTGGGAGGCGTTGTACTTCGACCACAATGAAGAGAAAATCAAAGCACTGATCGATGTGGCTGCTGAAGTTGGAATTGAGCGTGTAGTTCTAGATGATGGTTGGTTCCATTCACGCCGAGATGACCGTGCAGGTCTTGGTGACTGGGTAATCGATCCTGCTGTTTGGCCCAATGGTTTATCTCCCATCATCAAGTACATCAATGACAAGGGAATTGAGTTTGGCCTGTGGTTTGAGGGCGAAATGGTTAACCCTGATTCAGATTTATACCGTGCTCATCCTGAATGGATTTTGCACGAGGGGGATCGCGTTCCACCGCTGTGGAGACATCAATTAGTTTTGGATCTCGGTCATGAAGGCGCCTTCAACCATGTGCTTGAACAGACATCTGCTGTGTTGTCTGCCCACAACATCGCTTACATTAAATGGGATCACAACCGTGTCTTGGTAGATGCCGGCCACCTTGGAAAAGCAGGCGTCCATCGCCAAACTCAAGCGATCTACCGTTTGTTTGCAGAGCTCAAGAAGCGTCACACTGGTTTAGAGATTGAATCATGTGCATCTGGTGGTGCTCGTATCGATCTTGGAGTTATTGATTTAGTAGATCGCTTCTGGACTAGTGATAACAATGATGCGTTAGAGCGCCAAACTATTCAACGTTGGACAGCTCAAGTGATTGCACCAGAACTTCTTGGTACGCACATAGGTCCGACACATGGACATCAAACTGGCCGCACCCTTGAGCTTTCGATGCGCGCAACAACTGCACTATTTGGCCATGCCGGAATTGAATGGAACATCACTGAAGCTACTGAGCAAGAGCGCAAACATCTTGCGACCTGGGCGCAGTACTACAAGGACAATCGTGCGCACCTGCACTCAGGCAAAATGGTGCGTGTTGATTATCCAGAAGCGCATGCATATCTTCATGGTGTTACTGCACATGATCTATCCAAAGCGATCTTTGCTTATGTTCAATTAACGCCAACAGTTGCTATTCATCCATCACCTTTGAAGTTTCCAGGACTGGATCCTTCAGCAACCTATAGTGTTAAAGCGGTCTTTCCAGCGGGTAAACCTCGTTTCATGTTGATCACTCCGCCAGACTGGATGAGCGGAATTACCCTTTCAGGATCTGCGCTTGCATCTATTGGCGTTACTGCGCCAATCCTTGCTCCAGCCAACGCCTTCTTGATCGAAATTACTAAGGCTTAATCCACCCAGTTAAGGGTGCGCTCAACCGCCTTTTTCCATCCTGCATAACCTTCAGTGCGTTGCTCTTGCGTGCTGGTGGGGCTCCAACGTCGCGATTGTTTCCATTGTTTTCTCACTTCATCGGTTGATGACCAGAAGCCAACGGCAAGTCCAGCTGCGTAGGCTGCGCCAAGCGCTGTTGTTTCACCAATTAATGGGCGGGTAATGTCGATTCCCATTACATCAGCCTGCATCTGCATGCACAATGAGTTTGCTGTGATGCCGCCATCTACACGCATCTCCTTCATTGGAACTCCACTGTCTGCAACCATGGCATCCATAACATCGCGGGTTTGGTAACAAATTGCTTCAAGCGCAGCACGTGCAAGGTGGGCCTTTGTTGCCGCACGAGTTAAGCCAACAATTACACCTCGTGCATCGCTTCGCCAGTAGGGAGCAAAGAGGCCAGAAAATGCTGGGACAAAGTAGACACCAGCGGTATCTGCAACAGATGATGCCAAGCTTTCAGTTTCTGCAGCGTTTGTGATGATTCCCAACTGATCGCGCAACCACTGAATCGCAGAGCCAGTTACAGCAACCGATCCTTCAAGTGCGTAATGAGCAGGTTGATCACCTAATTTAAAGCACACAGTTGTCAGCAAACCATTTTTGGATCTAACGATCTCAGTTCCGGTATTTAACAGAGCAAAGTTTCCGGTGCCGTAAGTTGTCTTTGATTCTCCACGTTCAAAACACACCTGACCAACCATGGCCGCCTGTTGATCTCCCAAAATTCCAGCGATAGGAATAGAGGTGCCAAAAGGTCCATGCGGATCTGTCATGCCATAAATTTCAGAAGAGGATTTAATGGCAGGAAGTGCAGTAGGTGAAACTCCAAAAATTGAAAGTAGCTCTTGATCCCAATCAAGGGTTTCAAGGTTCATTAATAAGGTACGGCTTGCATTAGTGACATCTGTTGCATGAACTCCACCGCGAACTCCGCCTGAAAGGTTCCAGAGCAACCAGGAATCAATGGTTCCGAAGCGAGCATTTTCATTGCTTGCTGCTGGAACATTGGAGAGGAACCAGTTCATCTTGCTGCCTGCAAAGTAAGGGGCGATAGTTAAACCAGTCTTATGCCGAATCGTGCTCTGTTGCTCAGGGGTGAGGGTCGATAAGAAATCAGTGGTGCGGGTGTCCTGCCACACGATCGCATTGCTTAACGGCTGACCTGTTGTTACATCCCAGACAACGGTAGTTTCACGTTGATTAGTTAAGCCGATAGCGGCTAAATCTGAGCCCAAGATATTGGCTTGCTTGAGCGCTCCAGCGATTACCTCTTGAACTCTCTCCCAAATCTCAGCGGCATCATGTTCCACCCATCCTGCTTGAGGCAGTATCTGGCGATGTTCTAGTTGATGTTGTCCAACCACTTGGCCGAAATGATCAAAGATCATGAATCGAGTGCTACTGGTTCCTTGATCCAAGCTGCCGATGTAAGCCACGATGCACAAAACCTCTCGTTGTAAGTTAGGCTTAGCGTACTCAGTCGTTACGGAGATTCAACGCATATGTTCTTATCCCAACTTGGTCCAGAGCAGCACGATGCTGCGGTTTCGCAGTTGGGCTCAGATGAGTTCGACATTCTGGTTATCGGCGGGGGAGTAACTGGCGTTGGAGCAGCCCTTGATGCGGCATCACGTGGATTAAAGGTCGCTCTGATTGATTCTCAAGATATTGCTTCCGGAACCTCCAGCAGATCAAGCAAGTTGATCCATGGTGGCCTGCGCTACTTAGAGCAGTACGACTTCAAACTTGTGCGCGAAGCACTTCACGAGCGTGAACTCATGGTTTCAACTCTGTGCCCTCATCTTGTAAAGCCTGTTGGATTTTTGTTTCCATTAACTGAAAAGTTTAAAGAGCGTACATATGTTGGTGCGGGCCTTGCCCTCTATGACGCACTGCGCGGATTCCAGCGTGCGCTGCCATGGCACAAGCACTTGAGTCAAAAACAGATTAATGAGATTGCTCCATCGTTGCGCCATGACATCGTCACCGGCGCAATTAAGTACTTTGACGCCCAAGTTGATGATGCCAGACACACAATGTCCGTTGCACGCACAGCCGCCCGACATGGCGCCATCATCGCAACACGTGTTGCAGCAGAGTCGCTAATTCGCGAGGGTAAGCGAGTTGTCGGAGTAAATGCACGCGATCTTGAATCAGGAAAGAAGATTGCGATCAAAGCTGGGGCAACAATTATGTGCGCCGGTATTTGGAGCGATGAGCTTCATGAAAAGTTTGAATTAACAGCCGGATATGGCGTAACTATGAGCAAGGGTGTTCACATTGTGCTGCCCGGCTCTGCAATTCAATCTGATGCAGGCATCATCTTGAAAACCGCGGTTTCTGTACTGTTCTTGATTCCTTGGGGAGACAAGTGGATCGTGGGAACCACCGATACTCCATACACCGGTGATCGCGCAGAGCCATACGCATCACGTGAAGATGTTCAATACATTCTTGACCAGGCTAACCGTGTTCTAGAGCCAAAGTTAAAGGCGGAAGAGATCATTGGTGTTTACGCAGGTCTTCGTCCATTGGTTGCTAATAAGAAGAGCTCCACAACTACAAAGCTCTCACGCGAACACACAGTCGATCGCCCAGTTCCGGGTTTTGTTTCAATAGCAGGTGGTAAGTACACGACCTACCGCGTAATGGGTAAGGATGCAGTTGATCGTGCAGTAATTGAACTGCGTCGCCTAACACGAGATTCGGTCACAGAGAAGTTGCCTTTAGTTGGTGCAGATGGATTTTTTGCTTTGGAACAACAGCGAGAGCGTATTTCGCAGGAATCAGGGCTCGATGCTGAAACTGTCACTCACTTGCTCAATCGTTATGGCTCATTGATTAGCGAAATTCTTGAGATTATCGCGCAAGAGCCAAAGCTGGCTAAAAAACTAGATCCTGAACTTGCGTACATCAAAGCTGAAATTGTTTATGCAGCAAGCCATGAAGGTGCAAGAACCGTAGATGATGTTATTTCACGCCGTACTCGTTTGGCTTTTGAGGCACAGGACCACGGAGTACATCTTGCCGATGAGGTTGCAGCTCTGATTGCACCGGTTCTTGGCTGGAGTGCAAAGAACCGTAAAGAGTCGGTCACCGCATACGAGGAGCTTGTAGATCGCGAACTTGCGGCCCTTGATGAACTACTAGAGGCTAATTCTTAATCTGACCTCTGCAGCTATCTGTTGCCGGCTTCTTTGTTGCAGTAGGTGAAGGTGTTGGCTTTGGTGTTGGTGTAGGACCTTGAACCACATCAAAACTTACTTCGGCATTTGAGGTTGCGTGGGTACCTGAAACATCTTCAAACACAATCTTTCCCTTGAAAGATCCCGCAGGAACTCCTCTAAGTTCCAGGGTCCACCCTCCGCTAGTCTCGCGGACAATGCGTTGAGTTGGCCTTACTTCAGGTGTTGTTGATCTATTAAAGACAAACTTCACACTTCCGGTTACAACAGGTAAGCCTGTTGGTCGGGTGACGCTAACCCTCAAAGAGACCGGCTTATTGGTGGTTGTCGAACTTTGATTGAGAATGCTCATGGTTGTTGCCTCTTGTTGTGGCATTAAGTCGACCAAGTTTGGTTTCCAAACGCCCTTAACCAACTCTAGAAATGATGATGGCGATCCACGGAAGACATTGAGATCTAATCTATTACCGGGCACGCCGTACTTTGGTGCGATTCCACATGATGAGTACTGCCAAACCGTCCATTGTGAATCACAATTTGCACCGGTCCATGAGTGAACAAAGCAACCACCCGGCTTTACACCTGGTTGATTAATTGGATTAGCTGGATCGATTCCATATTGAGCAAGCCACAAGGGGTATTGAGCAAGCTCTGGCGAACGCACCATTGAACTCTCAAGAAATGCTGGATATGAATACAAAATCGGAGTGCGACCTGTCTTCTCCTTCAAGGAAGCTAGAAATGTAAGGGCCCATAAAGTTACAGCGCTTCTGGTTGCATGCTTTTGGCATGCACCTGTTGATGAGTAGCGAACACATTTATTCTCAAGATCAAGGGCGTATGGAAGATCTCTATCTGAATACCCACCCATCGAAGCTAGTCGCCAAGCAACCTTTTGGGCTTGCGCTAATGCATCTTGCTTGATTTCTTCATTGGTTGATACATCAGGCAAAACTGCATAATGATAAAAACCTGTGTACAGACCGGCGGCTTGCGCAGCATGATGATCCATCGCTGCATACTTCACCGCTAAGCGATCAGCTCTTTCTCTTGTATCTGAAGCTTTAATGAAAACAAATCGCATTCCCGCTTCATACTTCTTTACAAAATCAATTGGCTTGTCATTGGGATGCTGCCAACGGCTTACATCGGTTCCATGGATTCGACCACCAGGACCCTTTAAGTCAATAAACTGCGCAGGATCGGCGTTGGAAAACTCTGGCTGCTGCTTAATCGAAATTGCGCGAATCGGTGAGAACAAACTCTTTCCAGCGATCTCAGTTACAGCGCGGTAGCGAACTTGGGCGTTGAGCGCGGTAGCTAGTGCGGTCACCCTCCATGTTCCAACCCTGGTTACCTTTGTTGAAAAGCGAGTCGTGCTCCACTTTCCATTTGTATCTACCTGAATTTTTACAGTTGCACCTGAACGATTGGGCTTAAGGGTTCCGTACATGGTGAGCAAGGTTTCAGAAGCGCTCGGTGTTTGTTTGACCTGCATACTCAGTAGCGAGGTAGCAGCAAGAGATTGAGGCGCACCTGCGACACCGATTACTAGCGCCACCGTTAGGAAAAATACCTTGATTTTCATTGTTCCTTGATCTCCATTGTTACTTCCAAGGTTTCTTCGATGGCCCCAATGAGGGCAGCCTTGAGATTGGGTCGGGTCTCTGAATACTCATGTGATGTTGCAAATTTACGGCTGTCGGAGAAATCAAGGGTTAGCACACCATCGGCATAAGAAATCAACCGAGCATCAAAGTATGCGATCCAGGCGATTCGATTGTGTGACTCGAGAGTGTCTAAAACATCATTCCATCGAAGGCGAATCTGCTCTAGCTCCATAAGGTTGAACTTTACCTTTCAACCTTCTTACTTGTGTTCTTCTAGAGGGCAGGCGCGCCAATCCACTTCATATACTCCTTGACCAGTTGCACTCTCATATTTTTTCTGTGATCTGGCTGAATGTTAAGCGCGATCGCGATCCGGGAGAGTATCTGCTCGATCGCTTTTTCACTCACAAATCGCATTCTTCCAATTTCGGCATTAGTCAATCCATCTGCGACAAAGCGCAGAGTTTGAATCTGCGTATCCGAGAGCGATGACATTAAGCCCTGAGAATCCTTGGCATGGATTGCGATTCCACCGTTAATCCAGGTGATCGAATCCTTAGCTGTAAAGGATCGGGAGGCTGTGATCGCCTCACACAAAACTGACAGGTTGTTAACTGAATACTTCAAAACCAGCAAACTACGAACTGGAATCTCTGAATCATCTTCCCCCATCAAGCGCACATCGGCACATGGAACAAGAATTACAACTCCAATTCCAGGTGATTCCTTTCTTATATCTGCTGCAATCTCAATCGAGCTTTCTTGAGTTCGATGCATATCGATGAGTAAAACATTGGGTTGGGTGCTTCGAAATAAATTGATTGCAGTGCTTCCCTTGTGAGCCTCGCCTACAACATCGACACCATGAAGTTTCAGTGCAGCACCCACACTGGATAGTTCAAAGGGATCATCGATGATCACCAAAACACGATCACTCATAATGAAAAGTTACGCTCAGTAATCTCACTAAACAAGCACAGGTCTGGTCACACTTAAAGCTGTGTCGTATAGGGGTAGCCCTATAAATTACTTTTTAAGAAGTTGCGCAATCACTTGTGGAATCGCCGAGATAATCGCTTCGGCGTTGATGGGGCCACCAGCAGATGCACGGACCGCAGCTTGATTTTGAATAAATGCGGCAGATGCGGCAACGCGAGCAAGGTGGCTGTAGTCATTGAGAATTTCAATCGCATTGGTAGCAACAAGTGCACCCAAGATTCCGGCTAAGACATCACCACTGCCTGCAGTTGCGAGCCATGGGGTTGCCTCTGGTAATTGAATCAAGAGCTGGTCATTTGCCACAAAGGTGGTTGCACCTTTGAGCAATACCGTCACACCCAAAGTGTCGGCAGCGATTTGAACCCACTTTTTTGGATCGCCTTCAATTCCTTCTGCAGTTACTTGTACCCCGCGTGAAACAAGCAGTTGTGCAAGTTCGCCGCTATGAGGGGTAATAACAGTTGGTTGCTCCAGAGATCCGGCCATGGAGAGTGCACCAGCATCCAAAACAGTTGGTACCGATTGCAAGCGAATTAACTTGAACCAGCGGTGACGTAAGTAAGTTGTAAAGTCAGAGTACTTTTTTGCATCAACCCCACTTCCGACCAACCATGCGGCAACCTTTCCTGGCTGCACAACCGCCGATGGAGTTGAATGTAAAACTAAATGGGCAAGCCCAGATGAGCTATGAAAACGGACCATACCTACAC
>CALMBJ010000251.1 GCA_937860175.1 uncultured Actinomycetes bacterium | reverse complement strand
TAAAAGATTTGTAACTACTTGATAAACCTTATCGGCATCAACCTTGGCTACTACGCCAGATGCAATCTTTGTTGTAATTGTGTGATCAGGGCCTGCAACTTGTGCCGATGTAACCGCTTCTTGTACCAACTCACTTAAATTTACATCGGCAATTACAAGTTCACGTGATTGATCCATACGTGCCAGCATCAAAAGATCTTCAACTAAGTAACCCATGCGCATCGATTCCTTTTCAATGCGTGCGATTAACTCATTTGTCTTTTCACCATCAGGTACTGCGCCTTGACGATGTAGCTCGGCAAAACCACGAATCGCAGTTAGCGGTGTACGTAGCTCATGGCTGGCATCTGCCACAAAGCGACGTAACTTATCCTCGCTGCGCATGCGGGCATCAAAAGCCTCTTCAATGCGGGTAAGCATTATGTTGAGTGAGGTACTTAATCGCCCAACTTCAGTATCCGGTTCAAAGTTATCAAGACGGGCCGAGAGATCACCCGCTGCAATTTTTTCAGCTGTCTCTTCAATTTTTTCTAGGGGTCGCATACCGACCTTAATCACTTGTCTTGATGCAAAGGCGATAAACAACAAAACAAAGCTTCCGATAATTAAGAAGACAGTTCCAATTTGGCGGGTGGTCTTATCAAAATCAGCCAAGGATTGAGCAACGATCACCGAACCTAAAGAGGAAGGCAAAACAGTTGTTGCGACTCGGAAATCAGAGCCGGGTGCTTCAATGGTAAAGGGCTTGCTTCCGTACGCATCTACCTGTCCAGGCAGCAAACCCTTCACATAATCAGTGATTTGATTGGAGTTAAAGTCACCACCAATACCTCCGATGAGGTTTCCAAATGGATCTAAAACCGTTACCGAGATAGATGTTGGAACACGATTAAGTGGCGTAACCGCTCTAGTAGCTGAAGGATCATCATCACTATCTCGTTCAATACCAGCTTGATCAAGACGTTCAGCGGTACCAGCGATAACGCTTAACAGTTGTTCATCTACCTGATTAATCAAGTAATCACGAAGTAAAGCTTGTGAACCAACACCAGCTCCCACAAACCCAATTGCAGAAAGTACGAGTACTCCGATCGTTAAACGATTTCGAAGACTTGAATTCGTCCAATCTGTATTGAGTTTGCGTGATCTCATTTACTACTTAGGTGGAATCCGTAGTCGGTAACCAACTCCACGGACTGTGTGAATTAGTGGTGGCTCAAAGGAGTCAACCTTCTTGCGCAGATATGAAATATAGGTTTCAACGATTCCCATGTCGCCACGGAAGTCGTACTGCCATACGTGATCAAGGATCTGTGCCTTTGATACAACGCGATCGGCGTTAATAATTAAGTAGCGCAGTAGCGCAAACTCTGTTGGTGAAAGATCTAGTAGCTCACCTGCACGACGAACCTCGTGAGTTGCCTCATCAAGTTCAAGATCGGCAAAGCGCATCTTTTCATCATCAACATCAATTTGATCCACACCTGTGCGTCGGAGAAGCGCGCGCAAACGTGCAACAAGTTCCTCCAATGAAAACGGCTTAGTCATGTAATCATCGCCGCCAAGAGTTAAACCCTTGACCTTGTCTTCCATGCCATCTTTAGCGGTCAGGAATAAAACTCCTGTATCAACACCTTCATTACGAATCTTCTTGCACACCTCAAAACCATCAAGATCAGGCAACATGACATCAAGAACCATTGCATGTGGCTTGAAATCTTCAGCTACACGAAGTGCTTCTGCACCATTGGCCGCAGTGCGGACATCAAAGCCCACAAAACGCAGGCTTGTAGAAATAAGCTCGCTGATGCTGGCTTCGTCATCAACAACGAGAATGCGCTGGCTGTTCTTGTCTAATGTTGTAGTCATGACCAGAGAATGCTCTCATAGCCTGAGCCTTTGCTGAGAATGGGTGGTATTTACGCTTAGTTTTCTTTGGGTTTAGGACTCTTTGACGGAGCGCAGCAAAACCTGGGCAACATCTAATACCTCAACCGCAGACTCTTTCGCGTTCATTCCATCGCTTGTCATAACGCGACAGAAAGGACAGGCAACAGCCAATTCAGTTGCACCCGTTGCAATCGCCTCTTCAACACGGTTGATGTTGATTCGAGTACCAATCTTCTCTTCCATCCACATACGTCCACCACCTGCACCACAGCAGAATGAGCGCTCCTTGTTACGTGGCATCTCAGTTAACTCAACACCAGTTGCTTCCAGAATCTCACGTGGTGGTTGGTAGATCTCATTGTGACGACCCAAGTAGCAAGGATCATGGAAAGTCATTGCAGTATGTGACATCTTGATCGGTAGCAACTTCTTTTCACGCAATAGCTGATTCAGCAACTGGGTGTGGTGAACCATTTCAAGTTCATAACCCTGTTGTCCGTAATCGCGACCGATTGTTGTAAAGCAATGAGGGCAGGTAACAACAACCTTCTTCTTACCCTTTGGTCGATCACCAAATGTTTCCTTGAATGTTTCAATATTTTCACGAGCAAGAATTTGATACAGGAACTCATTACCTGCACGACGTGCAGGATCTCCGGTACATGTTTCCTTCTTGCCAAGTACTGCAAAGTTAACGCCAGCCATGTACAGCAGCTCTGCAACCGCCTTGGTTGTCTTCTTTGCGCGCTCTTCATATGCACCGGCACAACCAACCCAGAACAAGTACTCAACCTCTTCTGGAAGTTCGCCTTCAACAACATTGATTGGGAAGTCACACTCTGCGATCCACGCTTCACGATCTGAACGGTTAGCACCCCAAGGGTTACCAGCCTTTTCCAGATTTCTAAATGTTCCACCAAGTTCTGATGGGAACTCTGATTCAACAAGAACCTGGAAGCGACGCATGTTAACGATGTGATCAACATGCTCGATATCAACAGGGCACTCATTCACACAAGCACCACAAGTTGTACATGACCACAAAACATCCAAACTAATTGGTGAGTTCTCACCAACCAGCGCCTCATTTTCAACGGTTTTAGCAAAGGCGTGATCACGCATAGCCATGATTAAAAGCTTTGGTGACAATGGTTTTTCAGTGTGCCAAGCAGGGCACTGCGACTGGCAACGTCCACACTCGGTACAGGTAGACATATCGAGCAGACCCTTCCAGGAAATATCTGCACGTGTTCCAAGACCAAAGACATCATCTTCCTTTGGATCCTCAAAATCGATTTCCTTGCCATGGGACATCATCGGTGGCAATGCACCTAGTGATGATTTTCCATCAGCGTTACGACGGAAGAAGATATTGAAGGGCGCCAAGAAACGGTGCCATGCAACACCCATCGTTAAATTACTTGCGATAACAATGAACCAGGTCATCGATCCAACGATCTTGATCGCTGCAACGATTTGGATCCATGTCTCAAGCTGAGTCAATGTCATCGACTTAAACATCGCTGCGATAAACCAGGTTGTAATGAAGTGGCGGTTCCATGATGTGTAATCAGAGATCGCGCCCTCTAAACCGCGTAGTGCGATGACACAGAAAACAATGAGCAAGATTGTCGCTTCGACGTAATACGCCTTGCCATTTCCAGAGCCAGCAAAACGAGAACGCTTGTTGCGGCGAAGAGTTACCTGACGTATTCCAATCAGCGCAACAATTCCGATTCCCGTTGCCCATGCAACTAGCTCGGTGAGGTACTCATAAACCCAGAAATGTCCGATGTATGGCAGCGCAAAACGTGGATCAATCAACTGACCATATGCGGTGATCAAAGTTCCAAACAGAGCAAAGAAACCGATCATGACAAACCAGTGCGCAAAACCAACAACAGTAAAGTTGAACATCTTTGTGTGACCAAAGATTTCACCAAAGGCCATCTTGAACCGCTGCTTCTTATCGTTGCCACGCGTTGGATCTGGTTGACCCTTCTTATAGATACCGATCAGCTTCTTGGTGCGGATAGCTAAAAGGACAAGGGCAACAACGGTGATGCCATACGAGATCGCGGCGAGCGTGAGGTTCATGGGGTAAGGCTATGTCCGAGCCGACCGATTTCGAAGCGAGGTTCGAGGTTCCAGGCTAAGAAACCGACTACGGGAATAAGTTCTTTAACCTAAGTGTTCAACGAGATAGAAACCTGAGTCGCCCCGACTCAACCTTTTGGGTATGATCGACTCAGGTTCAGCAGGCCTCGACCCTAAATCAGGCTCGAGAGGGACAAAAGGAGCACACATAATGGCTAGAGCAGTCGGAATCGACCTCGGTACAACTAACAGCTGCGTATCTGTTCTTGAAGGTGGCGAGCCAACGGTTATCGCCAACGCAGAAGGTGCACGCACCACCCCATCGATCGTGGCTTTCGCAAAAAATGGCGAGGT
This sequence comes from uncultured Actinomycetes bacterium, assembly GCA_937860175.1. Lineage (GTDB taxonomy): Bacteria > Actinomycetota > Actinomycetes > Nanopelagicales > Nanopelagicaceae > Planktophila. The sequence goes on along the minus strand of CALMBJ010000251.1, from coordinate 788 downwards.
CCTCGTAGGTGAGGTCGCAAAGCGCCAATCAGTGACAAACGTAGAACGCACAATCCGTTCCGTTAAGCGTCACATGGGTACTAACTGGACCATTGATATCGATGGCAAGAAGTACACATCACAGGAAATTTCAGCACGTGTTTTGCAGAAGCTAAAGCGCGATGCAGAGGCATACCTTGGAGAAACAGTAACTGATGCGGTAATTACAGTTCCTGCTTACTTCAACGATGCGCAACGTCAGGCAACAAAGGAAGCTGGCGAGATCGCAGGACTAAATGTTCTTCGTATCATCAACGAGCCAACCGCTGCGGCGCTCGCATACGGATTAGATAAGGCTGACAAGGAACAAACAATCCTTGTATTCGACCTTGGTGGTGGAACATTTGACGTTTCACTTCTAGAAATCGGCGATGGTGTTGTTGAAGTTAAGGCAACCAATGGCGATAACAACCTTGGTGGAGATGACTGGGATCAGGCACTTGTTGATCACCTAGTTACAACATTTGGATCTGCAAATGGAATTGATTTAACAAAAGACAAGATGGCGATGCAACGTGTTCGTGAAGCCGCTGAAAAGGCAAAGATCGAACTATCTTCATCACAATCTGCTTCAGTTAATCTTCCATACATCACAGTAGATGCTGAAAAGAATCCACTGTTCATGGATGAAACAATTACACGTGCACAGTTCCAGCAGCTAACAGCTGCGCTACTAGAGCGTTGCAAGAAGCCATTCCAAGCAGCTGTCTCTTATACACATCTCCGAGCCCACGAGACAGGCAGAAATC
>CALMBJ010000250.1 GCA_937860175.1 uncultured Actinomycetes bacterium | reverse complement strand
AGATGTGTATAAGAGACAGGGCTCAAGCAGCACTTGCCGAACAAAAACGCATTAAGAATTTGAGGTCGCGGTGATCTCATTACTCAACGGAAGTGTTAGGTCTATTCAGGGCGATCGCTTGATTGTGGAGCTCGGTGGTATTGGCTTAACTGTTTTAGTGACACCAGCAACTGCAGCTCAGGTAAACCTAGGTTCGCAGGTTCAGCTATTCACATCACTGGTGGTTCGCGAGGATTCGCTAACCTTGTTTGGGTTTATGAATGATGAGTCACGTACTTTGTTTGAACTTGTGCAAACAGTTTCAGGAATTGGTCCAAAGGTGGCCTTATCGATTCTCGGTGCATTGACACCTGAAGATCTTGCAAGAGCGATAGCTCAGGAAGATGTATCTACTATTGAAAAGGTTCCAGGTATTGGACGAAAGGGCGCCCAACGCCTGATACTGGAGCTCAAAGGAAAGCTCAATGATTTATCAAACTCTCATCAGCATAAAGCTCATGTACCGCCTTGGAGAGAGCAGCTGTCGGCGGCTTTGGTTTCGCTGGGTTTCTCACCCAAAGAGTCTGATGGTGCGATTTCGCAAGTTATTGCTGGGTTGCAAAGCGAAGGGGTCGATGCATCTACCCTTGAACTCAGTGAATTACTTAAATTGTCTTTAGCAAGTGGAAAGAGTTCACGTGGCTGATGATCGTTTAGTGACACCTCAGATTAAGGGTGAAGAGTCAGCGCTGGAACATGCGTTAAGACCAAAAACTTTGTCTGACTTTGTAGGTCAACACAGAGTTCGCGAACAAATAGATGTATTGCTTACCGCTGCTCGACATCGAAACTCTCCAGCAGATCACATCCTGCTCTCTGGTCCTCCAGGATTAGGCAAGACAACACTTGCAATGATTCTGGCGAGCGAGATGAACGCTCCGATTCGAATCACTAGTGGTCCTGCGATAACTCATGCCGGAGATTTAGCTGCAATTTTGTCCTCCTTAGTGGAAGGTGAGATTCTCTTCCTTGATGAAATCCATCGTTTACCTCGACCAGCCGAAGAGCTGTTGTACTTGGCGATGGAGGATTTTCGAGTTGATGTAATAGTTGGCAAAGGTCCGGGCGCTACCGCTATTCCTCTACAACTTCCACATTTCACATTAGTAGGTGCAACAACACGGGCGGGGTTGCTTCCTAGTCCATTGCGTGATCGATTTGGATTTACTGCTCATCTAGATTTCTATAATGAAGAAGATATTGCGCATGTTATTTCCCGAAGCTCTGAACTATTAAAGATTGTCATTGATAAGGATGCGGTAGTCGAAGTTGCCGGTCGTTCACGTGGCACTCCGCGAATTGCTAATCGATTACTGCGCCGGGTTCGTGATTTCGCCCAAGTCCAAGGCTCGTCGCAGATCTCACTTTCTAGCGCTCAAGCCGCCCTGGAGATGTATGAGGTAGATGAGTTAGGACTAGATCGTTTAGATCGAGCTGTCTTAGTGGCCCTGATTGAACGGTTTAATGGTGGCCCGGTAGGTCTTTCCACCCTGGCGATAGCTGTTGGTGAAGAGGTTGAAACCGTTGAGTCGGTGGCTGAGCCCTTCCTGGTCCGAAATGGATTTATGGCCAGAACCCCGCGTGGACGGGTGGCCACAGCCCAGGGCTGGAGACATATAGGACGAACACCACCTGCGGAAATCGCCACGCTTTTCGACTTACCCGCATCTGACGCCTAGACTCTGCGCCTATGTCTACAACAACTAAACCAGTAAAGACCAGTTCACGCCCAGGGCGCTCCTTGGCAATTCTTGGTCTCATCCTCATCTCGATGGTGGGCCTAGTTTTTCTTCAAGACTCTAAGAGCCTTCAATTAGGTCTAGATCTCCGAGGCGGAACATCGGTAACTCTTCAACCGCGCATTGCGCCAGGTGAAGAGGGAAGTGTTACAAGTGAAGCGATCGATCAGGCGGTTTCAATTATTCGCCAGCGTGTTGACTCACTCGGTGTTGTTGAATCAGAGGTTACTGCGCAAGGAAGTGGCACTAACCGCCAAATTGTAATCTCCGTTCCAGGTGATACTGGACGACGTGTAGTAGATCTCGTGGGACAAACCGCTGAACTGCGCTTCCGTCAGGTGCTTGCATCTGGTTCAGGTGTTCCAGCTGGCGCAGATGCAAATGCAACTCCCGCTTTTGGTGTTAGCGCAGAAGATAATGCAAAGTTTGCAGCTCTCGATTGTACTAAGCCTGAAAATCTACAAGGAACTTCTTCCGATTCACCGACTGACACTTTGGTTACTTGTGATCGTGCCGGCGGAGCAAAGTACATTCTCGCTCCAGCAGAGGTTTTGGGTCGTCAGATTTCGAAGGCGTCAGCAGGTCTTGATCCGCAAGCAGGCAGCTCTTGGTTTGTAAGCCTTACCTTTGATAATGAAGGAACTTCTGCTTTCGGTGCGTTGACATCACGAGTGACCGCTTTGCCGGAACCAACAAATCAGGTGGCGATTGTTCTAGATGGACTTGTTGTCTCATCTCCACGAATTACAGAAGCAATTCCTTCAGGTAATGCACAGATCACCGGAAGCTTTACTCAACTTGAAGCCCAAGATCTAGCAAATGTCTTGAAGTACGGTGCGCTTCCACTTGCTTTTGATCGCGGTGAGGTTCAACAGGTTTCTCCAACACTTGGAGCTGATCAACTCAATGCTGGTGTACTCGCTGCAGGTCTGGGTATGTTGCTAGTAGTGATCTTTACCTTGATCTATTACCGCGCTCTAGGTTTTGTAACCGTAGCCTCCTTGGGAGTTGCGGCGATCATGCTGTGGGCGCTCATCCTGCTCATGGGTCAATGGATTGGATTTACGCTCACATTGGCTGGA
>CALMBJ010000249.1 GCA_937860175.1 uncultured Actinomycetes bacterium | reverse complement strand
GCCCAATGGCAGCCATGAGTAAATTCCGGCGGCTATTCGGCGGACATACCCTGCGCGCACTAAGAGCTTATGGCTTGCAACTTCAGCATCTGCTGGGTCATCGCGAAGAGTACGCAAAAATAGCGTAGACATTTTCAACATATGTGAAGCCTATCGAACATCAACTGAAGGTTGCCCTGAAGCAACTCCGGCGGCTTCCATTTCTTCAGCTAAACGCATCGCTTCTTCGATAAGGGTTTCAACAATCTGCGCTTCAGGCACAGTCTTGATGACCTCGCCCTTAACAAAGATCTGTCCCTTGCCATTTCCTGATGCCACACCAAGATCTGCCTCGCGCGCCTCACCTGGTCCATTTACAACACAACCCATGACAGCTACACGTAATGGAACGGTCATTCCCTCTAGTCCAGCCTGAACCTTTTCAGCAAGTGTGTACACATCTACCTGTGCGCGGCCACATGATGGGCAGGAAACAATTTCAAGTTTGCGTTGGCGAAGGTTCAGTGACTCCAGAATTGAAATACCAACCTTTACCTCTTCAACGGGAGGTGCTGATAATGAAACACGAATCGTGTCGCCAATTCCTTCAGCTAACAAAATTGCAAAGGCTGTAGCGGATTTAATTGTTCCTTGGAACAGTGGACCAGCTTCTGTAACGCCAAGGTGCAATGGATAATCACATTGAGCTGCAAGTAGACGGTAAGCATTTACCATCGTCACTGGATCATGATGCTTTACTGAAATCTTGATGTCGGAGAAGCCATGCTCTTCAAACAAAGATGCTTCCCATAGCGCAGACTCCGCGAGTGCTTCAGGTGTTGCTTTGCCATACTTTGCAAGCAAACGTGGATCCAATGAACCTGCGTTAACGCCGATGCGAATTGGAATACCAGCATCTCCTGCAGCCTTAGCGACCTCTTTTACCTTGTCATCAAACTGCTTAATGTTTCCAGGGTTTACGCGAACAGCTGCACATCCTGCATCGATTGCGGCGAAGATGTACTTCGGTTGAAAGTGAATATCTGCGACAACGGGAATCTGAGACTTCTTGGCTATCTGTGCCAAAGCATCTGCATCATCCTGGCTTGGTACCGCTACGCGGACAATCTGACATCCTGAAGCTGTGAGCTCTGCGATCTGCTGCAAGGTTGCATTGACATCTGCCGTAAGTGTTGTGCACATGGATTGAACAGATACCGGTGACTCGCTACCAACACCCACTGATCCAACTTTGAGCTGACGGGTTTTGCGACGAGGGTGCAGCGTTGGAGGTGGTGCACTTGGAATTCCGAGATCAACCATGGCTTTATTCTGCACTACAACTGCAAATTCTGCCGAATTAAGGCAGAAATGGCTTGGTTAGAGATTGAGCGTTACCGGATTGATCACATCTGCCACAAGGAGCAGCAGAGTTAATGTCGCCAGAACAACAAAAACAACCATTGTTATAGGGGTTAGAACTGTCACATCGATTGGTGCCGGACGAGGGCGACCACGCAAACGTGCAAAAAATGCGCGGATCGCATCTGCGATCGCTACCGCCATGTGTCCACCATCTAGCGGAAGGATTGGTAAGAGGTTGAATACGCCAACAAAGATATTCAAGCTGGCAACAATCAAAATAAAGGTTGCTAACCGCTCCATTGGAGTTAACTTCTCGCTTCCAACAGCCTCACCTGAAACACGGGCAACCCCAACTACTCCCACCAAACCATTTGCATCGCGCTCTTCACCGCGAACAGTTGCGCCCCATAGTGCAGGAATCTTTTCAGGAAGCTTGCCAAGTGATTTCACACTCTCAGTCAAGAAATCTTGAGTAACTGTTGCTGAGTTTTTGAGGGACAAGAAAAGCCCTGAACGTTTTAAGCCGACATCATTGACAATTCCCAGCACATATCGCTGAGTTCCATCAATATCTGTCAATCGCGCCGATGCGTTAACAGAGATCTCTTCCCCATTGCGGTTGAGCACAAGGGAGAGCTCTCTGCCCTGAGATTCACGAATGACTTCAACATCTTTGTACCACTCTGTAACCCGCTTGCCATTGATGGAGACAACTTCATCGCCCGCGCGAATACCAGCAGCTTGTGCCGCTGAATCAGGAACAACCTGATTAATGACCGGCAGTACTTGGTTGGTTCCAACACCTGCAAAAAGGGTAAATAAAAGAATAAAACCTAAAACAAAGTGCAGAAATGAACCCGCTCCTAAAATGATTAGCTTCTTACCCGTTGATGCCTTATAAAAAGCACGTCCTTCTTCACCTTCAGGCATCTCATCATTAGGGGCCATGCCTTCGATCTTGCAGTAACCGCCCGCTGGGATCGCCTTGACGCCAAACTCAGTTTCGCCACGTTGGACCGACCAGATTCGCTTTCCAAAGCCAACAAAAAACTCTGAGACCCACATTCCATATCGACGCGCAGTTATGTAATGCCCAAACTCATGCACCATCACAGAAAAGAGCAGCGCAACAACAAAGGCAACAATTCCAAGAATTTCCATTACATACCTATCGTGAGAAGTTGCGTCGGAGTATGCACGATACCTCTGACACCCGAGAAAGCATCACTTATCGGTCTAGAAGGTTCTGAGTTGCCGAGTAAGTGCTGCCGTTGCGTCGCTTTGCAATGGCGCTGAGCGCCTCAAGCACAACTCGGTTAGCCAAAATTGCGGTGATATCTGCTGAGTCAAATGGAGGAGCGACCTCAACCACATCGATTCCAACGATTGGGAGCTCTAGACAGATTCTGCGCACCGCTTCGAGTAGTTCGCGACTTGTCATTCCACCTGGTTCAGGGGTTCCTGTACCAGGAGCCATTCCAGGATCTACAACATCAATATCTACAGATAAGAAAACTCCATCGCAACCATCGGTTAACGTTGCAAATGATTCATCAAGCACCGCCTTTAATCCACGGTTGTGAATCTCGGTCATCTCGTAGGAACGCATTCCTTGATCGCGCATCCAATTGAGGGTTGCATCCTCAGGCCAATAACCACGTAAACCAAGTTGCAAGAATCGATCACCGCGAACATAACCATCGTTAATCAAGTTGCGCATTGGTGTGCCATGACCAACAAGTGCTCCAAATTGATCTTCACCGGTATCTGCGTGGGCATCAAAGTGAATCATTGATACAGAGCCCATACCGCGATGGGTTGCAATTCCTGCAACATCTGCAGATGCGATCGAGTGATCACCGCCAAGGATTACCGGAATGATTCCTGCTCGAGAGATCTTTTCCGTTGCAGCCTTTAACACTGCAAGGGATGCGGTTAGATCTCCGCCTGGCATCAATAAATCGCCAGCATCAAAAACCTTAAGATCCTTTAATCCATCGGTGCGTAAAGCTAAGTGTGGACGTGAGCCATCATGCGGAAGGTAATCTCCCCCGCGAATTGCTTGTGGACCAAACTTCGCACCCGATCTATGCGAAGTGCCGCTATCGATAGGCGCGCCAATAATGATTACATCTGCACCTTTGTAGCTTGCGGGATCATCTAAATCACAAGCTGGAATTCCTAAGAAGGTAAAGCTTGGGCCGTACATGTTGCCGTGATTGGTCACTTAGTAACCTTCACCTTTTTGCCCACAACCTGTCCGGCGATCACGATAAAGAGGGCAAGGAAGAACATTGCGTAGGCAATGACATCTGGCTGAGGTGGAATTCC
>CALMBJ010000248.1 GCA_937860175.1 uncultured Actinomycetes bacterium | reverse complement strand
GCCTGCGTGAACATAATTTGCTGCAAGCTCTTTGCCTGTAATCACATGCGCCTGGGCGGCGCACATTTCATGATGAGGAAAGATGAGATCACTTCCGCCACCTTGAATATCGATGAGTGTTTCTTCCAGATCAGTTGGATCTAGGTACTTAAGAGCGATAGCGGTGCATTCAATATGCCAGCCGGGTCTACCTGTTCCAAGAGATGATTGCCATCCTGGCTCGTTGGGCCTTTGCGACATCCAGACCAAGCAATCAAGTGGATCTTTCTTACCCGCGCGGGCTGGATCTCCCCCTCGCTCAGAGAAGATGGAGATCATCTCTTGCGGCGTTAGATGTGAACGAGATCCGAATCGATCATCTGCATGAACAGAGAAGTAGTAATCAGTGTCCACCTTATAGATGCTTGATTGATCATTGAGCTGATCAATGGCATCGAGTACAAGTGGAATCGCATCTACCGCACCTATGTAATGCAAAGGTGGGATTACGCGAAGATGTTGCATATCTGATCGGAAGAGATCAATCTGTTGATGCGCAAGATCCTTCCAATCCAGCCCATCTCGTGCTGCGCGTTCCAGTAGCGGATCATCGATGTCCGTAATATTTTGGACATAATCAACCTGCGCACCAGTTGCCCTTAAATATCTATTGATGAGATCAAAGGTTAAGTAAGTTGCCGCATGCCCCATGTGGGTTGCGTCATACGGTGTAATTCCACAGACATACATTCGATAATGGTTTTTCTGTGCCACCGCTTTTTTAGCTGTGGTTGCGGTGTCATACAGTGTAAGCGCCGGCAGTTTCTGAGTTCTCAAAGTAGCTGGAATTGAAACTTCAGGCCAAGATCTCATATCGGTATCGTATAACTAAGTTAGAAAGCAGGCCAAGGAATCGCTGGCCAATCCGGACTTGGTAATGGGAATCGACCCCTTTGAATCAGCGCTTCGACACGGGTACAGGTTGCATCAATCTCATCTTGCGTCAGAAAAGCCTTTAGTTGCTCACCAAGTACACCTAACAACCTGTCTCTTATACACATCTCCGAGCCCACGAGACAGGCAGAAAT
>CALMBJ010000247.1 GCA_937860175.1 uncultured Actinomycetes bacterium | reverse complement strand
CCTGTAAAAGGACTTTTTTCCCATTTTTTTTAAGGAATTTTTCTGGATTTACGCATGAAAAATGGGGCGATTTTTGGTAACCACCAAAAATCGCCCCATTTATTAATTACTAGTTAGTAACTTATTGACCGCTCCACAACTTCATCTCTGCGGCAAATGGATCAAGGCCCATCGGTCCTAACTTCAAGGCATAGCTATGGAACTTCTTCATGTTGAAGTTACTTCCGAGACGCGCCTTTGCATCTTCGCGAGCGGTCATCCATACACGTTCTCCGACCTTGTATGAAATAGCTTGTCCTGGCCATCCCAAGTAACGATCTGTTTCGCTACGTGAATGATCCTCATCTAGCAATGCTTGTTCATTGAGCAACTTGCGAGAGCTTTCTGCATTCCACACATTGCCATCGAAATCCTTGTAACCAAGGTGCATTCCGATATCTACAACGATTCGTGCAGCACGTAATGCTTGTGCAGATAAGTAACCCATTTCAATTCCTGGTTCATCAAATGCACCCAGTTCATTCATGAATCGTTCTGCATACAACGCCCAACCTTCACCATATCCACTGACCCATGCAGCTTGGCGTTGGTAACGACTTAAGCGATCCTTTTCTACTGTTGCAGTTCCAATTTGAAGATGGTGGCCAGGAACCGCTTCGTGGTACCAAGTAGAAACTAGGTGCCAGTTGCTGACTTCATTCTTACCCAACATTGGAATCCATGTTGTACCTGGACGTGAAAGATCCTCTGATGGAGGGTTGTAATACGGCGCAGATGCGCTGCCTTCGGGTGCAAGACGTGCTTCACAAATTGCGATTCTTGGATCGATCTCGAAGAACTCGCCATTCATGCGCTTCATCGCAGCATCTGTGAAATCCTGAAGGTACTTCACTACATTTTCAGGACCAACAACCTTGTACTTAGGGTCGTTATCTAATGTATCGGCAACCTCGCGTAGTGTTTTTGCTTCAGGGTTGATTACCTTGGCAAGCTCCCACATACGATCATTGATCGCCTTGAGTTCTTGCTTGCCCCATTCATACGTTGCAGGTAGATCAAGTTGTGCACCTGTGAAGTAGCGGGCCCACACCGCATAACGCTCTGCACCAACAGCATCATGAGGTGTTGCTATTGGCAGGTACTTGGTTCGCAAAAACTCTGCAGTTTCCGCCGCGGCCTTTTCTGCCAGTTTTGCGGCTTCATGAATCGCTGGGTACTTGCCATCAGCGTCAAAGTTTTTGCACATTGCGCTAAAGCCACCATTGGCATAGCTATCTAATTGCGCGATAACTCCATTTACTTGACGTTGCGCAGTTGTCTTTCCTGACTTTGCAACTGTCAAAATAGTTTCACACCAAGACTTATATGCACCATCTACCGCTGCCAAACGCTTAGCGATATTGTCAAAATCCTGCGCGGTGTTCTTGGGCATTAACTCAAAGATTGAACGGACATTTGATGGTGGAGATGTAAGAACATTCCACAAGACAAATGCCTCCTGGCTGTCATGTAGAGCAAGGCCTGACTCAAGGCGCTCAGTCATAACCGCCTTAGCGATTCGATCAATTTCATCGATTGGCTCAAGCGCGGCCAACTTTTTCAAAGTCTCACGGGTTAGATTCGCGCTAACTTCGGCTGCTGCAAGTGAAAAATCATCTAACTTGTCCTGGTTTAAACCATTTCCCAGGTAGGTGCAGCCCATTGGGCTCAATGCTGCTTCTTGATCGATGTAAACATCGCTGATTTCAAATATGGGTGATCTATGTGTCATGGCGCAAGTTTGGCAGTGGCTTTAGCCTTTGTCCACGGGTAACGCTCTGTAGATACCCTAGGCTTCCGTGGTGAGTCAGACTCCTGTGATACCTCCAAAGCTACGTGGCTGGTTTCACCTCGGTGCAACTCCAGCGGTAATAATCGCATCGCTCGTGCTTTTCATTTTGAGCGAATCGTCATTGAAGTTTGCGGTGGCAATCTACTCAGTAACAGCGATCATGCTCTTTAGCGTCTCTGCTATCTATAACCGCGTTCCATGGGTGCCAGCAAAGAAGAAGATCTGGCGTCGTTGGGACCATGCAAATATCAACTTGTTGATTGCTGGT
>CALMBJ010000246.1 GCA_937860175.1 uncultured Actinomycetes bacterium | reverse complement strand
TCGTGGGCTCGGAGATGTGTATAAGAGACAGTCCTAAAAGAGGGAAAAGAACTACAACGCCATGAACAATAAGAGGGTGTGCTGGTAAATCGCCAATACTTGCCCATGTTCCATAAGGCAGGAAGTAGGTAACTAGGATTGCAATGGCTAATGGAATCGAAACAGTCAATAACTTTTTCAATGTCTCACTCCAAGCATCAAGGCGTTTGATTTCAACCTAAATTATTACTGGTTTGGCATCGAATGATTTGAACATCGAGCAGGTGTCGCAGCTTCCAAGCTAACTCTCAGGAATGACCGTCTAAGGCGAAGCAGCAAACATGAGGAAGGATCCAAAAATGCTCAAGTGGATGATGCTTTGGAGCAGGGTTGCTCGGCCTGGAACAACTGTAAGAATCGAAACCAGAAAAGTCAGCCCGAGCAAAACGATCTCTGTTGGTTTTAATCCCAAGTTAAATTGATATTGGGAGAACAAAGAAATCAAAGCGATTACAGGAATAGTCAATCCAATGCTCGCTAACGCTGAACCATAAGCAAGGTTGAGGCTAGTTTGAGTTCTTCCATATCGTGCGGACTTAATAGCCGAAATGGACTCTGGTAGAAGAACCACCATTGCAATACTGATCGCAACCAACATTTGTGGCAATCCATAATCATCGACAACGCCTTGAACTAATGGACTTGTTACCTTAGCTAATCCGACCACGGCAACAAGTGAAATCACCAATCCTGCAAGGCTTTGTAACGCAGCCTTTGTTGTGGGAGGTTCAACGTGTGATTCCTCTGGAATTGTGTGATCCTCTTTTGGAGGAGGCAAAAAGTAATCGCGATGCCGGACCGTTTGTACTGCAATAAATGTAATGTAAATGGCAAGTGAGACGATTGCAGCAAAGACCAATTGAACTTTGGTAAAGGTTGGCCCGGGAGAAGAGGTGGTAACTGAAGGAAGTACCAAGGTAAGCACGCTTAGGGTTACAAGTGCCGCCAGGGCACCACTAACCCCGCTCGCATTAAATACTGCTGTCTTTTGTTTCAAGGTTTTTACCAATAAGGCGATGCCCACAATGCCATTAGTTGTGATCATAATGGCAGCGAACACGGTATCTCGAGCGAGGTTTTCATTCGGATTAGCAGAACCCCAAATTAGAACAACGATCATTCCTACTTCGATAATTGTTACAGCTAATGCAAGAGTTAATGAACCAAATGGTTCTCCTACCCTAAGCGCTATTACCTCGGCATGATGCACGGCGGTAAAAACAGTCACAATTAGAAGGACGCCTAGTAATGCAAGTGCCCAATTAGGTGGACTCATTGACCAAACGATTGTCAAAACAATTAATGCGAAAATCGGTAGCGTAAAAAAGCGACTACCTGTGGTTTTGTTTCCCGACGCCATGAAGGAACGCTACATTAAAGCAAGCGTGGATGCAGATTAATAATGTTAAATAAAATCACAGATTGAGGAGGGTCTCAGCTAAAGCGAGCCGCTTAGATCGTAATAACTACCTTGCCGCGCGCATGGCCCGCCTCTAAGTATGCAACTGCTTCTGCCACCTGTGCCATCGAATACGTCCTATCAATAACTGGCTTTATCTCAGTAGATTCAATCAACTTTGCGAGCGTGACCAGATCCTGCTTGCTCGACTTAGCCAAAAATGGAGGAACTTTTTGATTAGAAAACTTTGTTATCACAAGCGATTTGATGATTCTAAAGATAAACCTCATGCCAAAAACTGCCTTTACTCCGCTTGAATCTCCGGCAACGACAAGGGTTCCATCGGATGATAATACTTTTCGTAGCTGCTTCAAGGAGTAATTTCCGGCGGTTTGAACAATAACATCGTAACTTTCGAAGCTGGAGGAAAAATCTTCTTTTGTGTAATCAATAAGTCGATTAGCACCTATCGATCTCACCAATTCGAGATTGCCCGTGCTGCAAACGCCAGTAACAGATGCACCAAATACTCTTGCGATTTGGACTGCAAAGGTTCCAACTCCTCCAGATGCGCCAACAATCAAGACGCTCTGCCCATCTTTGAGACCGGCCTTATTGCGCAAGGCTTGAATTGCTGTAAATCCCGCCATCGGCACCGATGCGGCTTGCACAAAGTCTAGATTTGAAGGTTTGATTGCCAAAGATTTCTCCGTCGCTACTGCGAATTCGGATAGAGCTCCCCTGCTCTGGCCAAAGACTTCATCGCCAACTTTAAACTCTGAAACTTTTGAACCCACCGCTTCGACAACTCCGGCCAAATCCACTCCGAATCTTCCTGATTTGGGTTTCAAAAGGCCACTTTGTACACGAACTAGATATGGAACGCCTCGCATAAAGTGCCAATCTGCAGGATTCAGAGAAACTGCCTTAACTCTTACCAACACTTGGTTTTCTGCAACAACTGGATTTGCCACTTCTGAGATCTCTAAGACCTCAGATGAACCGTATTTTTTAAAGGTAACTGACTTCACTTAGATTTTCGATCCTTTTGCTCAGATTGGATGCCAAATTTCATGATGAAAGTATAAAGAAGAGTCGCCCGATAAGGCGTTTAGGTAATACATCCGAAATAAGGCTATTTGTACAGTCTTTCTATGTCATCGAATACTCGATCCCATAGCGCTTCACTTCCTCGACGGAAGTACCCCATATGTCCGATTGACTTTAGCTGGAGCTCAGCTGGATTCAGATCGATAAGCCTCAAATCCGAATTGATGTAGTGCTTCATGAAAGCATCGCGCGAAGCTGGGGTTGCCCAATCATCATCAATTGCATTCAGTGCGGTTATTGGAACTCTGACTCTTGCAAATGAACTTTGCATCTGGGAGCCCTCACTTGGGTCATCAAACCAATAGCTAGGAAAACCACACCAATATTTCCATTGACGATAAACACCTAGAGGAAGATCTTCTCCAAAACCCAATCGCTTCCACGCGAGGTAGCCCTTGGAGCGCGTAATGATCGGGCCGATAACATTCCACAATAACCTGTCTCTTATACACATCTCCGAGCCCACGAGACAGGCAGAAATCTC
>CALMBJ010000245.1 GCA_937860175.1 uncultured Actinomycetes bacterium | reverse complement strand
AAGCAGATCGCCTCATTGATATCACGCGCAATCAAAACCGATGATGCAGCTGCACATGCAGCAATCAAGGCAGAGGTTCATGCATTGACCGCGCGCTTTCCTATCTACCAGGCGTAATTTTCTGCAATGCGCGAGTACTTAATTACCCTGCTGATTTCAGCGGCGTTGTGTTATTTGATTACTCCGCTAGTGCGCACGCAAGCGATTCGTTTTGGTGCAGTTGCTGCGATCCGTGATCGCGATATTCATAGCGTTCCAACCGCCCGTTGGGGCGGGGTGGCGATGTGGGCATCGATGGCGCTGACCTTTGCAATCGTTAACCACCTGCCATTAGTTGGAAAATCCTTTGGGCATGAGGCGCAAGGAATTTTCTTGGCATCTACCGCAATTGTGTTGCTCGGAATGGCAGATGATCGTTTCCAGTTAGATGCTCTTACAAAACTCGCGGGACAAGTTTTCGTCGCTGGAATTTTGCTTATCTACGGAATTCAGATTTTGTGGCTACCGATTAATGGTGTGATCACCTTGCCGCCAAGCATCGGTCAATTGGTAACGGTGTTAATCGTTTTGGTGGTTATTAACGCGGTTAACTTCATTGATGGAATGGATGGTTTGGCCGCAGGAATTGTGGCTATTTCAGGTATCGCCTTCTTTGCCTTTGCTTATCTTTTAGCGGTTGATTACGGCTTTAGTCGTGCTGGTGCTCCATCGCTTACAACCGCGGTATTAGTGGGTATTTGCTTAGGTTTCTTGCCCCACAACATCAACCCAGCCAAGATCTTTATGGGTGATAGCGGATCGATGTTGTTAGGACTCCTTCTATCGGCAGCTGCAATCACCTTGACCGGCCAAGTAGATCCCAACGCGATATCGGCTGAATCATTAGGACCAACCTTGCTTCCATTGCTTCTTCCATTTGCAGTTCTTGCGATTCCATTTTTAGATTTACTTCTTGCAGTTGGCAGAAGGTTAAAGGCGGGCAAATCTCCATTTGCACCTGACAATGAACATCTTCATCACCGTTTGCTCAGTGCAGGTAACTCAACAAACAGAACCGCGGTGATTTTGTACTTGTGGACAGCCACAATTGCATTTCCTGTAACTGTGCTCGCCTTTGCACCTTGGTGGGTCGCGCTTATTACAGCCTTACTATTATTTGGAATCAGTGTCGGTGTAATGAAGAGCAAGAAGAAGGTGGATGCATGAGTAATCAGAGTAATGAGCTTCAGATGCTTAAGGGAGCGCTAAAACCAACCATCATCACAGGTGTGCTCTCAACTGCGGTTTCTTCTTATGTTGCTGGGTTGCCAGGTTTTTACGGTGCGATGTTGGCTCAATTCATCGTAGTTATTTTCTTTGGTGTCACTCTTGGTGTCTCCAAGATCGCTAAGAACTTGGACCCTATGTCCACGATGGGGTTGGCATTTTTTTCCTACACAACAAAGTTGATCTTTGTTTGGATATTTCTTTGGGCGCTTTCTACCTTCATCGACCGTGAAACCATAAATCGCACCAGCTTTGGTGTTGCAACAATCCTGCTCTCACTGAGCTGGCTCGGCGGGGAGATTGCCAGTTTCATGAAACTGCGCATACATTTACCTCTGCCCCCTAAGGCCGATCCAGAGGAGAAGTAATGAGCCACAACCAAGAAGGTGCAGCCTGGTCGATCCTGGGCTACCTGATTTCTGGCCCACTTTTCTGGGGTGGCGTTGGATTTGGGCTAGATAGCTGGCTCGGGACCGGATTTCTGCTCCCTAGCGGCGTCATAGTGGGTATGGGCGCCTCCCTGTACTTGGTTTGGCTCAGATTTGGCCGCGAGGCTTAGGGCAAATTCACAGATTTCGATTTCTCCAACTCGGACTTTTCCGCATAGGGTATGCCCGAAGATTGCTTCCCAGTCTTCATCCATGTTTGGCACTACTTAACTTCATGAGGAGATCGCGTGCGCTCGGTGACAAACCTTCGTTCCGCCGGTGAGGGCTTTGTTCCACCAGGTGCGAAAGATTTCGTATTGCCACCAATTTTCGACAGCATTCCATGGCTGACTAAGCCAATTCTTCTTGTAGCGCTTTCAGTAATTCTTGTATCTGTCTTTTTTATTCTCTCTTCACGCAAAGCTGCAATGGTTCCATCAAAGCTTCAATTTGCCGGTGAAGGTGTTTACGGATTTATTCGCAATGGAATGGCCAAGGATGTAATCGGTCCAGAGTTCATGCGCTTTGTTCCCTTCCTCTTTACCTTGTTCACATTTGTTTTAGTTAATAACTGGTTTGCAATTGTGCCAATGCTTCAGTTCCCAACTTTTTCTCGTGTTGGATTTGCATATGCATTAGCTCTCATCACTTACGTGGTTTACCACTCTGTCGGTGTAAAGAAGCAAGGACTTTTTGGTTACATCAAGGGAATCGCATTTATGCCTGGTGTACCAAAGCCAATTTATTTGTTGCTTACTCCAATTGAGATCGCAACCTTTTTCATAGTACGCCCATTCACATTGGGTCTTCGTTTGTTTGCAAACATGTTTGCTGGACACCTTTTGCTTTTGGTTTTCTTCCTCGGAGGAGAGCATCTTTTGCAGGGCGTAATCGGCCTCAAGATCGTGAGTCCATTCGCCTTCATCGCCGGAATTGGGCTCACATTTTTTGAGTTCATGGTGCAGTGCCTTCAGGCTTACATCTTTACTCTTCTGTCCGCCCTCTATATCGCCGGCTCACTTGCCGACGAGCACTAGATAAACAAACACACTAACTTTGGGGAAGTAACTTCGCTTCTTCAAGCAAGAAAGGTAGAAAAATGGAACTAACTGGCTCTATTAACGTCATTGGTTACGGTATCGCTGCAATCGGACCGGCTCTAGCAACAGGAATGATCTTCACCGCTTACATCAACGGTGTAGCTCGCCAGCCAGAGTCACGCAACGTCCTACAGCCAATCGCATTCCTTGGTTTTGCTATGGCAGAAGCGCTTGCACTCTTCGGCCTCGTTCTTGCATTCGTTCTCTAATCGGTTATCACAACCCAATACTTTGGTAACTCTCTAAGGAGAAAAGATGCAACGCTTTATCGAAATCGCAGCAGGCGGAGAGCTCAATCCTCTTGTCCCGCATACCTCTGAGTTGATCGCCGGAACAATCGCCTTCACGCTTTTGTTCCTGGTTCTTCGCAGCAAGGTTGTGCCTATGTTTGAAAAGGCATACGCGGCTCGTACAGAGGCTATTGAGAGCGGAATCGAACGTGCTGAAAAGGCTCAAGCAGAAGCTGCTTCAGCTCTTGTTCAGTACACAGATCAACTCTCAAAGGCACAAGAAGAGTCTCAAGCAATTCGCGAAGAGGCGCGCATTCAAGGTGCAGCAATCATTGAAGAGCTTCGTGCCAAGGCACAGGAGGATGCAGCAAGAATTCTTGCAAATGCACATGCTTCAATCGAGGCAGAGCGCGAGCAGGCAATCACCTCACTTCGTAATGAGGTTGGTGCACTTGCAGTTGATCTAGCTTCAAAGATTGTTGGAGAAGCACTTGATGATCAAGCTCGCCAATCACGCATTGTTGATCGCTTTCTAGATGATCTAGAAAAATCAAAGTAGTTCAAGAAGAATTCAAAGGAAGAGAGAAAGCTAAATGAGAGCCCAACTCGGAGGCGGAAGTCGTCAATCACTTGTGATTGCACGTACAGCACTTGATGCTGCCGTCAAAGGTGTCGATGCATCAGCTGCATCTGCACTGAGCAGCGAGCTCTTTTTTGCAGCAGATCTCTTGGGTTCAAATATTTCAATTCGCAGAGCACTCACCGACCCATCTCGTGATGGCAAAGCCAAGGAAACTCTGATCAAGGATTTATTGGGCAAGAAGGTAGGCGCAGCAAGCCTTTCTTTGCTCAGTGAAATTTCATCCTTGCGTTGGTCAGGGGCGAAGGACTTGGTTCAGGTAATTGAGCAGCTTGCAATTGAAGCAGAGGCATCAGCTGCCAATATCGCAGGTGAACTAGATCGAGTTGAAAATGAAATGTTTGTCGTATCAAAGACAATTTCAAACTCATCTGAGCTTCGTAAAGCATTTAAATCAGATGCACATGATGCAAAGGCGCAGCTAGCAGCTGACCTGCTCAAGAACGCATCTGGATCAACTACACGTTTAGTCACACAGATGGTCAACTCTTGGCGCGGACGAAGCATCGAGTCAGCTTTTGCTGATTATCAATGGGCTTTGGCTGCACGCCGCAACCGTGTGATTGCACTTGTTCGAATCGCAGCACCTATGAGCCAAGCGCAGCAAGATCGTTTGGGTGCAGCTCTCGATAAGCAGGTAGGACAGCCAGTTCGCATGAACATTGAGGTCGATCCAGCGGTTTTGGGTGGAGTTTCAGTGAAGTTCGCAGATGAAATCGTTGATGGATCAGTTTCAAATCGTTTGGCTGGGGCCGCACGCGCCTTGGCTGGAAGCAAATAAAGGGAGAAACACATGGCAGACCTAAAGATCAATCCTGAAGAGATTCAGGGTGCCTTAGCGAACTTCGTTAAGTCATACGATCCAGGCGTTGCGGCACGCGACGAGGTAGGAACAGTTAGCCAGGCAGGCGATGGCATTGCACGTGTTGAAGGTTTGCCTTCAACGATGGCAAATGAGCTATTGCAATTTGAAAACGGAACGCTAGGTCTTGCACTCAACCTAGATGTTCGCGAAATTGGAACTGTTATTTTGGGTAGCACAACAGGAATTGAAGAAGGAACATCTGTTCGTCGTACTGGTGAAATTCTCTCTGTACCAGTCGGCGATGGTTTCCTAGGTCGCGTTGTTGACGCACTTGGAAATCCAATTGATGGCAAGGGCGAGATCAAGGCTGAAGCACGTCGTGCACTAGAACTACAGGCTCCCTCTGTAGTTCAGCGCCAACCTGTTAAGGAGCCGCTTGCAACTGGTATCAAGGCGATCGATGCAATGACAGCGATTGGTCGCGGACAGCGCCAGTTGATCATTGGTGACCGTCAGACAGGTAAGACAGCGGTTGCGGTAGACACAATTATTAACCAGAAGGAAAACTGGAAGTCTGGCGACAAGAAGAAGCAGGTTAAGTGCATCTACGTTGCTATCGGACAGAAGGGTTCAACGATCGCATCTGTAAAGGCTGCGCTCGAAGAAGCTGGCGCAATGGAGTACACAACAATCGTTGCATCTCCTGCATCAGATCCAGCTGGTTTCAAGTACCTATCTCCTTACACAGGTTCTGCAATCGGTCAGCACTGGATGTACAAGGGCGAGCACGTTCTTATCGTGTTTGATGATTTATCAAAGCAGGCTGAGGCCTACCGTTCAGTCTCACTTCTACTTCGTCGTCCACCAGGCCGCGAAGCGTACCCAGGAGATGTTTTCTACTTACACTCACGTTTGCTAGAGCGTTGCGCAAAGCTTTCAGATGATTTGGGTGGCGGTTCAATGACCGGTTTGCCAATCATCGAAACAAAGGGAAATGACGTTTCTGCTTTTATTCCTACAAACGTAATTTCTATTACCGATGGTCAGTGCTTCTTCGAAACAGATCTTTTCAACGCCGGTGTTCGCCCAGCGATCAACGTAGGTGTTTCTGTTTCTCGTGTAGGTAGCTCTGCACAGACAAAGGCGATGAAGAAGATTGCTGGTCGCTTGCGTCTAGATCTAGCTCAGTACCGCGAACTTGAAGCTTTCGCTGCTTTCGGTTCAGATCTTGATGCTGCATCAAAGGCGCAGCTTGAGCGCGGTGCTCGCATGGTTGAACTTCTGAAGCAGGGTCAGTACTCACCGTACTCACTAGAGCGTCAGATCGTTTCAATCTGGGCGGGAACAACCGGAAAGCTTGATGATGTTGCAGTTGCAGATATTCGTCGCTTTGAGGCAGAGCTTCTCGACTTTATCGGCCGCGAACGCAAGGAGATCAACACCGTTATCTCTGAGACTAAGCAGCTAGATGATGACACCATCGCAAAGATGGAAGAAGCGGTCGTTGCTTTCAAGAAGCTATTTAAGTCATCTGTTGCTGCGCCTCTTAATGAGGCAGAGGCAGAGGCGCTTGATGGCGTCGAAGCAGAGTCTGTAACTAGATATGTCCAACCGGCGGTGAAGAAGTAACCCATGGGTGCCCAACTTCGCATTTATCGCCGACGGATGCGATCCGTTAAAGCGACTAAAAAGATTACGAAAGCTATGGAGTTAATCTCTGCTTCTCGTATCGTTAAGGCGCAGCAACGAGTCGCAGCTTCAACTCCTTATGCAAATGAGTTGACCCGTGCGGTATCTGCTGTTGCCACTTACTCTTCTGTCGATCACCCTTTAACAACAGAGTCTGTAAATCCAAAGCGTGCAGCGGTGCTGATCATTTCAGCTGACCGAGGCATGGCTGGTGCATACTCAAACAATGCGATCAAGGAAGGCGAACAGCTTGTAGCCCTTCTGCGTGAGCGCGGACTAGAAACAAAGTCTTATCTAGTTGGTCGTAAAGCGGTCAGTTACTACAAGTTCCGCAATCGCGAGATTTCAGGACAGTGGACAGGTTTTTCAGATAACCCAACTTACGAGGATGCTCGCGAAGTTGCCGATGCACTGATTGAAGCCTTCGTACTTGATGCTCAGGTAGATCCAAATGGAGTCGATGAGATTCACATTATCTTTACCGAGTTCAAGTCAATGCTGACTCAGAATGCAATGGCAAAGCGCATGCTTCCGCTAGAAGTTGTTGAAAGCGATACTCCAGCGCCAGCTGGATTCTTGCAAATGTATGAATTCGAACCTAATGCCGAGGTTGTGCTTGATGCACTCCTACCTCGTTACATTCAGGCTCGAGTATTTAACGCGATGTTGCAATCTGCAGCTTCAGAGCATGCAGCTCGCCGTCGCGCAATGAAGTCAGCAACTGACAACGCTGATGATCTAATCAAGTCGTTAACTCGACTTGCGAACGCGGCTCGTCAGGCCGAAATTACTCAAGAGATCAGTGAAATTGTTGGCGGCGCAGACGCGTTGGCCTCAGCTAGTGCAGGGAGTGAATGATGTCGAACTCAAAAAAGGGCCGCGTAGCTCGCGTTATCGGACCGGTTGTGGATATTGAATTCCCAGCCGATTCAATGCCAGCGATCTTTAACGCGCTACATGTAGAGACAACCATGTCAGGTACTACTCGTACCCTGACACTTGAGGTTGCTCAGCACATTGGTGACAACCTTGTGCGCGCGATCTCGATGCAGCCAACTGACGGTATGGTCCGTGGCGCCGAGGTAACAGACACAGGAACACCGATCTCGGTTCCTGTTGGTGATGTTACAAAGGGTCACGTGTTCAACACACTTGGCGAATCACTAGATGTTCCAACCTCTTCACTCGACATCAAAGAGCGTTGGCCAATTCACCGTGATGCACCAGCATTTGATCAGTTGGAATCTAAGACTGAGATGTTTGAAACCGGTATCAAGGTTATCGATCTACTAACACCTTATGTAAAGGGTGGAAAGATTGGTCTATTCGGTGGTGCAGGTGTAGGTAAGACAGTTTTGATCCAGGAAATGATTTACCGTGTAGCTGAAAACTTCGGTGGTGTATCTGTATTCGCCGGTGTTGGTGAGCGTACACGTGAAGGTAATGACTTGTTCCTCGAAATGACCGAGACCGGTGTTATCAATAAGACCGCGTTAGTGTTCGGTCAGATGGATGAACCACCTGGAACGCGTCTACGCGTTGCATTGTCAGCGCTAACGATGGCTGAGTACTTCCGCGATGTTCAAAAGCAGGATGTACTTCTCTTCATCGATAACATCTTCCGTTTCACACAGGCAGGTTCTGAGGTTTCAACACTTCTAGGCCGTATGCCATCTGCTGTGGGTTACCAGCCAACATTGGCTGATGAAATGGGTCAGCTACAGGAGCGCATCACATCAACACGTGGTCACTCAATTACATCTATGCAGGCGATTTACGTCCCTGCTGACGATATTACCGACCCAGCTCCACACACTACTTTCGCGCACTTAGATGCAACAACAGTGTTGTCTCGTCCGATTTCAGAGCTTGGTATCTACCCAGCTGTGGATCCACTTGACTCAACTTCACGTATCTTGGATCCACGCTACATCGGTGAGCACCACTTCCGTGTTGCTAACCGCATCAAGCAGATCTTGCAGCGTTACAAGGATCTACAGGACATCATCGCTATCTTGGGTATCGATGAGTTGTCAGAAGATGACCGCGTACTAGTAGGCCGCGCACGTCGTATCCAGCGCTTCCTTTCACAGAACACATTCGTTGCGAAGGTGTTTACAGGAATTGAAGGATCATTCGTACCTCTTTCAGAGACAATCGAAGCATTTGAAGCACTTGCAGATGGAAAGTACGACCACATTCCAGAGCAGGCATTCTTCATGTGTGGTGGTCTTGCAGATGTTGAGCGCAACGCAGCTGAACTAGCAGCAAGCTTGGCGAAGTAATAGATCATGACACTTAAAGTCGAACTAGTTTCTCCAACGCAGCGCGTATGGTCGGGCGAAGCAGAGTCTGTCTCTGCCCGTACCATCGAAGGTGATATCGGTATCTTGACCGATCACACCGCGCTCTTTGCGGTACTTGTCGACGGTCAGGTAAGCATTAAGGGTGCTGATGGAACCACCACTGAGTTTGGTGTCAGTGGTGGCTTCCTTTCAGTTGCAAATAACCGAGTTTCGATTCTTACAGAATCGGTAAATTAACCCTTAACGCAGGTTGTGTTCAGTTCTGATTTCACGAACTGTTCTTGATTTTCCGCGCATTACGATTGAGTGGCTCACCGCTCCAAATGGGGTGTATCGAACCCCTCGCACAAGTTCACCATCTGTAATTCCCGTAACGGCAACGAAGACATCCTCAGAGTTAATCAAATCTTGGGTGTGGAGAATTGGCCCAGAAGCCTTTCCATCAACATGTAACTGTCCTTGTATTGCTCCGCCTAAACAAATCATCGCCGCCGCTGTGATTACACCCTCTGGCGATCCACCTATTCCCATAAGTAGATCAATGCCTGTATCTGGTCTGGCGGTTTCAATAGCTGCAGCAACATCACCATCTTGAATCAAACGGATTCGTGCACCAACTTGGCGAATCTCAGAGATCAAAGTTTCATGTCGAGGGCGATTTAAAACAACCACGGTGATGTCATTGATTGACAAGTTCTTTGCACGTGCCACAGCAGCGATGTTTTCTGCAGTAGTGGCGCGCAGATCGATCTCCTTGGCCGCCTCTGGACCTGTAACGATTTTATTCATGTAAAAAGATGAGTCTGGTTGAAACATTGTTCCCCTAGGGGCAAGTGCAATAACTGAGATTGCACCGTTCATGCCATTGGCGGTTAATGATGTTCCATCAATCGGGTCAACCGCTACATCACACTCTGGTCCCTGTTGATTTCCAACTACTTCACCGTTGTGCAGCATGGGTGCCTGATCTTTTTCACCCTCACCAATAACTACAACACCATTCATATCTACAGTGTTAATCATTTGGCGCATCGCCTCGACCGCTGCCTTATCGGCTAAATTCTTTTCGCCTCTTCCTACCCAAGCCGAGGCAGCTATCGCAGCTGTTTCTGTTACGCGGATTAACTCCAGAGCTAAATTGCGTTCAGGGGTTGAGAAGTTCATTCTCGAGTTACCTTTGCTCCAAGGCTCTGTAACTGTTCAGCAAAGTTTGGATATCCGCGATCGACGTGGAAAGCCTGATCTACAGTGGTTTCACCCTCGGCAACTAACGCAGCCAGGATTAATCCTGCACCTGCGCGAATATCGTGGGCTTCAACCGGTGCACCAGATAGCTCCGGTACGCCTGTAATTGATGCATGATGGCCATCTACGCTGACCTGTGCACCTAGTCGGCTGAGTTCATTAACAAACATAAAACGTGATTCAAAGACATTTTCAGTAACTAATGAATGGCCTTGCGCGATTGCGTTAAGGGCGATAACCATCGGTAGTAAATCAGTTGGAAATCCAGGGTAGGGAAGTGTTGCAACATCAATTGCCTGCGGGCGTGAATCCATTTTCACTCGAATGCCATCGGCAGTTGAAGTAATGATCGCACCTGCCGAGGCCAACTTTTCTAAAGGTAGTTCAAGATGTTCAGGTCGAGCGCCATGGATGGTGATATCACCTCGGGTCATCGCTGCGGCAAATGCCCAGGTTCCGGTGATGATGCGATCTGTGATGGTTGTGTGATCAGTTGGATTTAAAACTTCAACACCTGTAATTGTGATTAATGGAGAGCCAAGACCTTCAATCTTTGCGCCCATTGAAATCAGGAACTCACCTAAATCAACGATATCGGGCTCACGGGCTGCGTTATCGATCGTTGTTACACCTTTAGCTAAAACCGCTG
>CALMBJ010000244.1 GCA_937860175.1 uncultured Actinomycetes bacterium | reverse complement strand
ACCTCGCGCACGGCTACTCGAAATGACATCGCCATCTCGCGTCACCACAGTAAGTGTTGGATGAGATCTCAAGATTGCTTCAGCTGCATTCGCATTCTCGGCAACAACCGTCGATGCAAGGAGTGATGTAACCAAATCGCCGATAGAAGCCGAACGTATGTGGGCAGATAATGGATTTAGCCCAGACGGAATTGAAGCTCCCCCGCCTTGACCTGGTTCGTAGACCAGAACATCTGCTTGACCAAGATTTTCATTGCGAAGTGTTGTTAACGCAGTAACCGCGGATGAAAGATCCTTCACAACTACAGCATCTGCAAGGGTTCCAAGGGCTGCTGCTGCGGCAGCCTCCCAACCATTATCGATCTCAATTAAGCCAGCGATACTTCCGAGAATTGACACTCCACGGGAATCACGCAGCAAAGCCGATGCACCATCACGATTTTGTGAGGTGAGCTTTATCGCCTCAAGCTTTGATTCAACCGCATTGCGTTCGCGATCTGCTGCGCGCTCAGCATCTACTAAATCAGAATGCTTTACCTTTGCCGTTTCTAGAAGATTCTTGGCAGTTTCGTACTGCGAATCTAAACCAAGTTCACCAGAATCAGCACTTGCAATCTCAAGTTCATGTGATGAGTACTCGCGCTTTGCCTGATCTACTCGTGCTTGGGCTTCATCGCGAGCTTTTGTTAAGCGCTCAATCTCTTCGGTAATAGCTTCAAGGCGGGCCTTTAAGGACTTTATGTGTCCTTCTTGTCGCGCTGTTCCTTCACGTGCATCTGCGATAGCGCGCATCGCTGCAGCAATTGTGTCTTCATCACTCTTGAGCGCTGCTTCTGCTTGTGCCAAAGCAGATGTTGCTGATGCCAACTGCTGCTGGGCGGTTAATACATCTGCACGCAACTGAGACTCTTCAAGACGCAATGTTCGTGCCTCTGCATCCAAACTCTCTGGGTCCCGACCTGATGTACGTGCCTCTTCAGCCTCCTCATTAAGGAAGCGAGATCTTTCTTGAGCCAGGCTTTGTGTACCGCGGAATTTTTCTCGCAAAGAGTTTAAGTTGTAGAAGGTTTCTTGTGCAGCGAGAAGTAATGGGGCTTCATACGCAGCTTGTGTATCAAGTGCCTCTTCGCGAGCTCTTACCGCATCAAGTTCATTTTCAACCGCAGTTCTGCGTTCGCGTAAAGCGTTCTCATCTGCAACTTCCAGCTCTAAAGTCTTTGACATAGAGATAAAGTCATCAGCCAAGAGACGAAGCTTTGCATCACGAAGATCTGCCTGGATCGTTGCAGCTTTCTTTGCAACTTCTGCTTGCTTACCCAACGGACGAAGCTGACGACGTAGTTCAACCGTTAAATCTTGAACACGTGCAAGGTTTGCCTGCATTGAATCTAATTTGCGAAGAGCCTTCTCTTTGCGCTTGCGGTGCTTTAGAACTCCAGCTGCTTCTTCGATAAAGCCTCTGCGCTCTTCAGGTGTTGCCATCAAGATCGCATCGAGCTGACCTTGTCCAACAATCACGTGCATTTCGCGGCCGATGCCGGAGTCGCTCAGTAGCTCTTGAATATCTAACAAACGTGAAGCTTCACCATTTATCTGATACTCGCTTTGTCCATTACGGAACAAAATTCTTGAGATGGTGACTTCGGTGTAATCGATTGGTAAAGCACCATCGGAGTTGTCGATGGTGAGTGAAACCTCTGCGCGACCAAGAGGTGCACGCCCACTTGTTCCAGCAAAGATGACATCTTCCATTTTGCCACCGCGCAAAGATTTTGCGCCTTGCTCACCCATAACCCAGGTGAGGGCATCTACAACGTTGGATTTACCAGAACCATTGGGACCAACCACGCAGGTGATTCCGGGTTCAAGACGAAGAGTGGTTGCCGAAGCGAAGGACTTAAAGCCCTTGAGCGTCATACTCTTCAAATACACGCGGTAAACCTATCGCCTCTTGAGCGTGATTTTGACGAATTTAGCCTTGCGGATTGGCGGTTTTTAAAGCCTCGTATGCTGCGCGGGCGGCGACTTGTTCAGCCTCTCGCTTACTCTTTCCAGTGCCCTCGCTCAACGCTTGCCCAGCTAACATCGCTACGGCGGTGAAGTTCTTGTCGTGATCAGGGCCCTCTTCGCTGACTACATACTCAGGTGCGCCCTTTCCTAATGAGGCGGCTAACTCTTGCAGCGCTGTTTTTCCATCAAGACCGGCACCGCGTGCTACCGCTGAATCCATCGTTGGAGAAATTAGTGCGCGAACGATCTCGGTGCAGCGCTCAAAACCAAACTGTAAATAAATAGCGCCGATCAATGCTTCGAGGGCATCTGCTAAGAGAGAGTTTTTATCGCGGCCATTTGTGACCTCTTCACCTTTTCCAAGGCGAATGTACTGGCCCAGTTGTAGTCCCCGTGCAATATCTGCCAAGGCGCGCATATTGACAACACCTGAACGTAATGGCGATAAACGACTCTCATCAAAATCTGGATAACGTTTATACAGCTCTTCGGTAACTATTAATCCAAGAACTGAATCACCAAGAAATTCAAGACGTTCATTTGTTTCTTGACTTCCCGATTCATATGCAAATGATCGGTGAGTAAAAGCTAACTCAAGCAAAGCTGGATCGAGAGTTACTCCCAGTTGCTCACTGAGTATTGAGCTCAGATCAGACCTCTAATACCTGACGACGGTTGTATGTACCGCACGTTGGGCAAGCGGTGTGTTGCAACTTAGGTTGCTGGCATTGACCACAAGTTGAAAGAGCTGCTGCAGTAGTTTTCCACTGGCTACGACGTGAACGCGTCTTTGAACGCGACATTTTTCGCTTTGGTACTGGCACTGTTCTAACCTCTTCTCAATCATTTAGCAGCAGCGTGGCTGCAGAGGGAAAGTATCCCTCAAAAGGGCTAAATCTTGAAATCGGGATCCTCGAGGTTGAGCCCCTGAAGGCTGGCCCAGCGGGCATCAACGGCCTGGTGGGCGTGATCCTCAGGTAGATCGGCCCATTTGCCCCCACACTCAGGGCACAAACCTAGGCAATCCTCGCTGCACACAGGGTTGATTGGAAGTGAGAGCACTAAAGCATCGCGGATCGGGGTTTCAAGATCCATGATCTCCCCTTCCATCATCAACTCATCCTCGATCTCTAAATCCTCAAGGCTTTCTTCCTGCTTCTTTTTTCGCTTTCCACGTTCATTGGTGGGCTCGTAGTTATAGAGCTCCTGAATCTTTCGATCGATAACAATTTCAACTGGATCAAGGCACCTGATGCACTCACCCTTTGCTACCGCGTACACCTCTGCGCTGAGCAAAATACCCTCAGTTACCGACTCTAGGCGTGCGTCAACTTCGATGACATCTCCTGCAGGAACAGCGATTAACTCAACGCCAAACTTTTCCTTAACGAGGATATCTAACTCATACTCCTTCATCTCCCCCGCACGGCGAGGAAGCTCATAGGTGTTGAGCTCAAATGTATCTACTTGTTTACTCATGAGGTTCTTCTAGGAATTAATTTTCATCTGCAAGTTGAGACAAAACATCCTTATCATTTGCCCCAGCCAAGCGATCGCGTCCACGTGAAACCGCGTCCATTGTCTTGTTAAGAATTACCTCTAAGGTCGCAAGACGACCATCGATGTACTCCTCGACCTCTGCCTTTTCAATCTCGGCGGTCTCGCGAGCATCATCAAGAATCTTTCGTGCCTCATCACGAGCAATCTGAACAATTGATGTCTGCTCAACCATCTGGGCAACATCCTCGCGGGCAATAGCAATCATCTGCTCTGCACTCAGGCGCGCTTCTTCAATGATTGCATCTCGAGTTTCAATAATTTTTTGTGCTGAAACAAAATCTGTTGGCAGTGATTCACGTGCTTCATCTAGAACTTCGAGCATTTCGGCGCGATGAACGACGCAACTGGCAGAAAGCGGAACGCTTCGTGCCTCTTCGACCATCGTGATCGCTGCGGTTAACTTCTCAACTGAATCCATATTACTTCCCCGCTATTCGTAGCTTGAGTGCTTCGTTAATTGATGGTGGGACCATTGTTGAGACATCGCCGTTGTAATGGGCAAGCTCTTTTACTAGTGATGAAGACAGGAATGAATGAGTTGGCGCAGTGGCCATAAACATGGTCTCAACACCTGAACCCTGCAAATTGACCTGGGCCATCTGCAGCTCATAATCAAAATCTGAAACTGCGCGAAGTCCCTTTACGATGGCCTGAATTGAGTTGGCCTTGCAATAATCAACCAACAATCCACTCCATGAGTCAACAGAGACATTTGGATACTTTGCGACTACTTCAGAGATCATTGCAATACGCTCTTGAACGGTAAAGAGACTGGATTTAGTTCTATTTTCCAGAACTGCGACCACCACATGATCAAACTGCTGCGCTGCTCGCTCAATGATGTCTAAGTGGCCATATGTGATCGGATCAAAGGATCCTGGGCAAACTGCGCGCTTCATGGCGTAAACGCTAGCAAGATGGAGCCAAGTAATCCATTCTTAAGGCTGATAATTGCCGTAATAAATGGTCGCCTGCCCATAATTTCGCTCACGTGCAGGCGCGAAGGCATCGGGCCAAATAAATTGAGCTCCTCGCGCAGTGCGCTCAACTGCAATAAAAGCATCGCTACTTAAAAACTCCCCGTCATGCAATTCAGCCAAGATATCTTCTACAGCTTGATTGCTGAAATCATATGGTGGGTCGATATACACAAGGTGATACTTTGTCTTTGGAATATCCTTTAGAAATCTTTCAGCGCTCATTCCAAAAAGTTGCAACTTTCCGCTGGGGTTAGATTTTTTGACTAGTTCATAATTATTTTCAATTGTCTTCTGCGCTTCATCATCTTTTTCAACAACGTGGACCAAGGTTGCCCCACGTGACAAAGATTCAAGGGCGATCGCACCAGAGCCACCAAAGAGATCCAAAATATGCAGCCCTTCAAAACTTCCAAACTCAGATGTTAGAGATGAAAACAAACCTTCTCGGGCTCGGTCTGAGGTTGGACGAGTTGCACCGGCAACCACACCTAAAGTTCGACCGCGCGCAACACCAGCAATAATTCTCAATGAACTAACCCTTATCTAGGTAATCGACCGCTTGATCTCGCTGTAATTGAGCGAGCTCTTTCCTAAGCGCAGGATAGTCGGTTAACTCATTATCTTTGGCGATAAGTTGCTCTGCATCATCACGAGCTTGCTCAATCAATGACTCATCCCTCAATACCCGCAATAACCGAAGGTGCGATTGGGTTCCTGATTGGTTTCTACCTAAAACATCTCCCTCACGCCTTTGCTCAAGGTCAATCCGCGAAAGCTCAAAGCCATCTAGGGTGGCAGCAACTGCATTGAGTCGCTCGCGAGCAGGTGTTAAATCTTCACAATGAGATACCAACAGACATAGGCCTGGTGATGTACCTCTACCAACACGTCCTCTTAATTGGTGGAGTTGAGAAACACCGAATCTGTCGGCATCCATGATCACCATGATCGTTGCGTTGGGAACATCTACACCGACTTCAATAACAGTGGTGGAAACTAGAACATCGATCTCGCCCTTAGAAAAGGCCTGCATCGTTGCTTCTTTCTCCTCTGCCGATAAACGACCGTGGAGAATTGCAATCTTTAAACCTTGCAGCGGGCCAGAGTGCAGCATTGGCGCTAGCTCCTCTACCGAGGAAATCTCATCTGACTCCTCTCCAAAGAGAAAATCTAAATCTGCATCTTTGCCAGCATCTGGATCTGCGCTAATCCGAGGTGCGACTATGTAAGCCTGATGTCCTTGAGAAACCTCTTCGCGAATTCTTTCCCATGCACGCTCTAGAAAATTTGGTTTCTCTTTGACCGGAACTACATGCGTCGTTATTGGCTGCCGCCCCAAAGGAAGTTCGCGCAGAGTTGAAACATCTAAATCACCAAATACGGTCATGGCAACCGTGCGAGGAATTGGAGTCGCGGTCATTACTAATAGGTGCGGCGGAAGAACCGCTTTCTCTTTCAATGCATCACGTTGTTCAACACCAAATCGATGCTGCTCATCCACGACAATTAATCCAAGATCTTTGAATACAACTGATTCGCCCAGCAGCGCATGGGTTCCAATAACAATCCCTGCGCTTCCATCTGCAGCCTTTGCTAACGCATCTCTTCTAGCTTGCGCCGATTGAGAACCAGTGATCAATGTGACTTGAGTTCCTTTGTCAGAACCACCCAGCATTCCACCTTGCGCCAAAGTTCCTAGTTGCCGCTGGATAGTACGAAGATGTTGCGCAGCAAGGACTTCTGTTGGGGCAAGCAGCGCCGCCTGCCCACCACTGTCGACAACTGCCAGCATGGCACGTAATGCAACTATTGTCTTTCCAGATCCAACCTCACCTTGAAGCAAGCGATGCATCGGGTGGGGCTGAGCTAAATCACTTTCAATCTCTTTGCACACTGCAACTTGACCAGCGGTTAACTCAAATGGAAGGGATTTATCAAAGGCATCAAGAAGGCCACCTGTAATTCGCTTTCTTGAGGTTGAATTAAGTTTCTTTAACTCATTTCTGCGCATTACCAATAAGGATTGAAGAAGAAATGCTTCGTCAAAGGTAAGACGTTCGCGAGCGGTCTCGGCGTGATCTAAATCGGCAGGTTGGTGAAGCTGCACCAAGGCTTGATGCAAAGTTGGATAACTATGTTTTTCCCGTATCGATTCGGGGAGGAAATCATCAATCTCATCCAATGCTCCGATTGCTAATTGTGCGCATTGAGAGATCTTCCAGGATGGAAGTTTGGATGAGGCGGGATAAACCGGCAAAAACTTTCCAGCAAAACCTTCAACCGCAGAATCCACATCAGAGCCATCGGGGATCAACTCATAATCAGGATGAGCTAACTGCTTCTTATTGTTGAAAACTCCAATTTTTCCTGCAAACAAACCTTGTCGTCCGACCTTTAGATCCTTTTCGCGCCAGGCTTGGTTGAAAAATGTCAGTGACAACTTGTCCGTTCCATCTGTCACGACAACTTCTAGGATGCTTCCTTTGCGACCCCGCAAAGGCCGGTTAGTTGTTGAGTAGATCTGCGCCAAAATTGTGGTTTCATCGCCCTCGCGTAGCTCAGAGATATCAGTTAACTCACCGCGCACCATGTACCGTCGGGGATAGTGGCGCATCAGATCGCCGACCGTGGTGATTCCAAAGGTGGTGCCGAGAACTTTGGCGGTGCGATCTCCTACGACCGCCGAAACCTTGTTCTCTAATGTAGCCACGCGAGCATTCTCCCTCGCAACTGGGTCAATTCCCCCTACCTACCCTTGTGAGTTGCTCGCGTGAGCATGGAATTGGCATCCATGACCGCCTTCAGGGTACCCTTACGCCCTGTTCCCATTGGAACCATTTGAACTAAAAGGAGTACCGCTGTGGCATCAACATGCGATATCTGTGGCAAGGGGCCCAGCTTCGGAAACAATGTTTCTCACTCACAGGTCAAGACACGTCGTCGTTGGAACCCAAACATCCAGCGCGTGCGCACCCTCGTTGGTGGAACTGCAAAGCGTCAGAATGTTTGTACTTCATGCCTCAAGGCTGGAAAAGTAACTCGCTAACGCTTAGTTAATTTTATTGAAAATGGCGCCAGGTATCTGGCGCTTTTTTCATTTCTACGCCAGTTACACCCGCTCCTGCTCGCACCGTGCCGATACAAAAACCTTCAAGCTCCTTGCCGGTTGCAAGAAAGACATGATCCTCGCCTCCAGCCAGAATCCATTGCCACACATCGACACCTACCGACTGCGCAAGCTCGCTCAAAGTTCCAAACTCTGGGTGAGCGCTAATCAAATCTTTTTCAAATTGGAGCTGCACTCCTGATGCCGTTGCAATCTGCTCTGCCTGGATTACAAGGGCGTCGCTAATGTCGCACATAGATGTTGCCTTGCCATTAGAGAATTGAACCGCTGATGAATAATCAAGTGTAGGTGCAGAAAACTCTGCGATCGCATGAAGAGCAATATCTGATTCCAAATCCTTCTCAATAATCGCAAGACCTGCTGCAGACCAGCCCGGTAGTGAAGAGATGTAGATTGAATCTCCAACTTGAGCACCTGAGCGCGTAATCGCTACATCTACCTGACCAATCGCAGTTATTGAAACAACTTTGCATGGCCCCTTTGCCAGATCGCCACCAACTACATAAACACCACAACTGCTTGCTTCATGTGCGATACCTTCGGCAAGATCCTCAATCCATTCCATAGACTCATCGCCAGTAAGAGTCACCGCGGCTACCAAGAATTTAGGTGAGCCGCCCATCGCATACACATCGGCAAGGTTTGCAGCTGTTACCTTTCTCCCGATATCAAATGCGCTACTCCAATGTGTATTGAAGTGCGTACCTTCAATTGCGATATCAGTTGTGATTGCGGTGCGATCAGTTGTCTTAACAACGGCGGCATCATCTCCGATGCCAATCTCGACTCCACGTTGCGAGCTGCCAAATATGCGTGCCAGCGCCGCAATTACCCCAGCCTCATCGAAGTTCATACCGCTTAGCCTAATCGACTACCTCGTTGGGCTCATCTGCGGTAGCGTTTGCCATCGACCAGAAAGGACATCTCATGTCAGTACAGGCTTTCATCTTGATTCAAACCGAAGTTGGCAAGGCAACGGGAGTTGCTGATGCAGTGGCAAAGATTCCTGGCGTCACATTGTCTGAGGGCGTTACTGGTCCTTACGATGTAATCATGCGTGCAGAGGCTGCAAGCATGGAGGAGTTTGGTCGTCTAGTTCTCTCTAAGGTGCAAGCGGTACCGGGAATCACACGTACCTTGACCTGCCCAGTAACACACCTGAGCTAATTTCCTTAATCAGCCTTATTAATTGCAGAGTCGATAAGAGCTGTAATCAAATCTGAGTAAGTAACACCTGTTGCCTGCCATAACTTGGGGTACACGCTGGTGCCGGTAAATCCTGGCAGCGTGTTGATCTCATTAATTACGATCTCATTCTCGTTGGTATAGAAGAAGTCGCAGCGAGCAAGCCCCGCGCAACCTAAGGCATCAAAGGCCTGCATTGCAGCAATCTGAATTGCTTGGGCATCTGCCTCAGAAATATCAGCAGGAATCTTTACCGTTGTTGCATCATCTAAGTACTTCGCCTCAAAATCATAAAACTCAAAACTTGGATTAACGACAATCTCTCCGACTACAGAGGCGTAACTTGTTCCATCACGTTCTAAAACTGCGCACTCAATTTCCCGTCCATTAATTGCGGTTTCAATCAAGACCTTTTCATCGTATAAGAAGGCATCATTAATAGCGGCAGCCAAAGCTTGGCCTGACTTAACCTTGTGAGTGCCGCGACTAGAGCCACCGCTTGATGGTTTCACAAAGACGGGATACGAGAGCGAATCCGCATCTGGGTGCGGCTGACCCTTGCGGAGAACTATTCCGGGTGCAACCTTTATCCCAGCTGCTGAAAACAACTCTTTGGCTCGCGCTTTGTCCATTGCATCAGCTGAAGCTTGTACCCCGCTACCAACATAAGGAATGCGGGCTTCTTCAAGCAAAGCCTGAATCTTTCCATCCTCGCCAAACTCGCCATGAAGAATAGAGAAAACACAATCAATGGCAACAAAGGAGCCATTGATAACAAGGCCTCCCGGAGAAAGTTCCACCGTTGTTCCATTATCTTCAATCGTTGGCATCACCTTATTTTTAATTGCCAATGGGTAGTTTTCATCGAGAGCGACCCATTTGCCTGATTTGGTGATTCCAATCAAAATCGGTGAAAAGCTTTTCTTATCTAATCCCTTTAAAACTCCCCCACCAGAAACACATGAAACCTCATGTTCGCTGCTTGGCCCTCCGCAGATAACTGCAACCGTTAACTTGCTCATCGAATAAAGTTCTCTGCTTTAGTCGTGATCTCCATGAGGCGATCTAAGGCTTGTTCTGGTGTAAGTGACCCTGAAACAACATCAGCAACCGCCTCGATTACCGGAACTTCAATTCCAACTCGATGCGCAATCTCGAGTACCGCATTTGAGGAGGCAACACCTTCAACGGTTTTGGCAACCTGGTTCTTTGCCACCTCCATCGAGCCGCTCCTGCCCAAAACTTCACCAAAGGTTCGATTGCGAGATAGCGGTGAACCACAACTTGCTACTAAATCACCCATACCTGCAAGACCTGCGGCGCTGAGCGGATCTGCGTTGTGTGCTGCACACAGGCGTGCAACCTCGTTAAGTCCACGGGTAATGAGCATGGCTTGAGTGTTCTCTCCGTACCCCATTCCGATTGAGATACCAACAGCTAATGCGATAACGCTTTTGATCGCACCCGCCAGTTCGCATCCCAGCACATCGACAGATGTGTAGACCCGGTAATAAGGGGTAGTAAACAATTGCTGAAC
>CALMBJ010000243.1 GCA_937860175.1 uncultured Actinomycetes bacterium | reverse complement strand
TACACAGAGTAGATCGTCGGCAGCGTCAGATGTGTATAAGAGACAGATGTGAACCATCGCGAGCCAGAACCCTTTTCAAGCCGGTTTCTGTATCAATATCAAGCCAATAGGTAGTCGCGCCAGCTGCTCGAACCACAGCTTGTGCGGCGCCCACCCCTTCAAGAATCAAATAATCGGTAGGTGTAATCACCTCTTCACGATCGAACTTCATGAGATGCCAGTTGAAAATCTTGATAGTGCATTCAACGCCGGCTAGATGTGCCGAAGATAATCGCTCTAAGGTTTGGGATAGCGCATCACCAAGTGCGCCATCCCAACCGTCATATAGGTCATCCATATGGATTACACGAACCGTCGAATGCGCCGCGAACTGCGCCTCTAACTTAGCTGCAAGAGTGGTTTTGCCAGCTCCAGCTGGTCCATCAATGGCTAAGAGAGTCACGCCAGCGTTTCCATCCGAGAATGGCAACTATTGCAAAGACTCCATAAAGAACCGCGGTAAACCAATACTCAAGTGAAGCGTATTGAATCGTTGCAACTACGTTGACGATGAACCAAAGCACCCAGGTCTCATACTTTTCGTAAACCATCAGCAACTGCGCAACAATTGAGCCGATAAGAATAAATGCATCGGTCCATGTTGCTGCGGCACCGATATCTGCCAAAACCGGTGACAAGATTGCAACGCTGACCAAGGTTCCAATCGCAATTCTTAGACGGCTCCTAGTTGAAATAGTTCCGGGTACAGCGCCAGTTGGTGCCCAACCAAACCATCCATAAATCGCCGCACCGATAAACACAATTTGCAATAGCGCACTTGCGAAAAGATCTACTTGGTAGAAAAAAACACCGTACAAGCTGCTGCTTAAAACCCACCAAGGCCAGGTGATTCGTTTTCCAGTTGTCCCAAGATAGACACCAATAAATGAAGCCACCGCAGCTGTGAACTCAAGAATAGAAACGTCATAGCCCCAGGCTGTAAACAAAGTGGTAGACATAGTTAACTCCTTTCCACATCCGCATTACCGGATGGGTCAATCGGTCGGTCTGAATCTCAGACCCTCTCAGCCTTGTGGGCTCCCGTGGTTAGTACTTTAGCGTGAAATCAGTTGGCGCTTCAAGAATGCACCACCTGCAACACGAATTCTTCGCGCTGTTGAAGTCTTAGCTCTGTGATTAAAGATGTCGTAGCCAATCTTTTCTACCTCATCAACGATTCCACAGTACAAGGTACTTGCCGCATCGATGCAAGGGCGACTAGATGCCTCTAACATCGCAATTCCAGCCGCAGCCTCTGCCTGCAACTGACGAACGCGAGCGATCTGGAACTTAAGTGCCTGCGTAATCTCAGGTGTAAGTACCCGCTCTTCTAGCATTTCTCGAGTCACACCAAACTGACCCAGCTCCTTTAGTGGCAGATACACCCGTCCACGATCAAGATCCTCATCAACATCGCGAATAAAATTTGCTAACTGGAAAGCGATACCAAGCTTCTCGGCAGCTTGAAATGCATCATTATGTAGCGGACCCAGAATCGGAACCATCTGAAGTCCAATGACCGCTGCTGATCCATAAACATACTCGAGTAAATCTTCGTAGCTTTCATACTCTTGAACTGTTAGGTCCATGGTCATTGAATGTAAGAATGCTTCAAAGTGTTGGTGGGGGATATCAAAGCGATTAACGGTATCGATTAACGCTCGGCCAACATGATCCTGGCTAGTGCCTTTCTTGAGATCTGCCAGAACTCCATTTCCCCAGGTGCTTAAAACTTCAGCTTTTTCTTCAACGCTTAATTCAGATGCCAAATCATCAACGATCTCATCGGCATAGCGCGCAAATCCATACAGTGCATGTACAAAGGGACGCTTCTCCTTTGGCAGCAAAAGCGTTGCTAAGTAGTAAGTCTTTCCATGTAATGCATTAAGTCGCTTGCACTCTTCATAGGATGCACGAAGATCAGGATCTGTAATCCCAGCAGCGGTTAACTCATCCATTTACTTAACCGGACCCACAATGCGCTCTGCTGCAAGGCGACCAGAGATCAATACCATCGGAACTCCGACACCAGGTTGAGTTCCAGAACCTGCAAAGACAACATTTTCAATTCCAGCCGCCATGTTACGAGGTCTAAATGGGCCGGTCTGGAAGAAGGTATGTGCGCTAGCAAAGGGAGCACCTTCCTCCATTCCTTGATTTTTCCAATCAAGTGGGGTTGTAAGAACTTCAGTCTCAATCGCATCACCAAAGCCTGTGTATCCACGCTGTTCCAAAATCTCAACCATGTGATCGCGATATGGCTTGGCCTGCTTGGTCCAATCAATATCTGCACTTAGGTTTGGAGTAGGAAAGAGCACGTAATACGAGTGCTTTCCAGCAGGTGCCAGCGATGGATCATCCATCGAAGGAATAGTTACCAGCACACTTGGATCACTCATCAACTGCTTCTTCTTGATTAACTCATCAAAGACGCCATCCCATGACTCACCGAAGTGAATATTGTGGTGAGCGGCAAAGTCGTACTTCTTA
>CALMBJ010000242.1 GCA_937860175.1 uncultured Actinomycetes bacterium | reverse complement strand
CCCTTAAGGCGTGCGGTGTAAGTTGCTTCATCAATCGTTACATCACCACTTCTGATTTCACCTGCATGAGGATCAGATGCAACTAACTCAATTGCATGCTTGCCAAGTGCGATACGAATACGTGCATCAACTTCGGCAGGTCCTGCGGTGTCCAAAATGACATCATCGATTCCCCAGTCAGCGTTGAATGCGGTTAAGCCACCTTCAGTTGTAATTGCGATGATGGGGCAGCTAACGCCGGTTGAATCAAGCAGCTTTGCAAAGGATTTAACAGTTGGCAGATCACGACGAGCATCGATCAAAAGTAGATCGACCTCTGGTGCATCAACTAGAACGCTTGCTTCGGCAGGCAGAATCTTTACTTGGTGCTGCAGTAAACCCAGTGCTGGAAGCACCTCTGCGCTGGCACCAAGAGTGTTCGTAAGTAGCAGAACCTTCGCCATTGAGACAGACTACTCCCGTGGAATCCTTGCTCCCAATTGCGATCGTGCTGGTTATAGCTACCGCCTTTGGTTTTTGGCATAACCGCTCACGGGGCAAGGTTGTGGTCAAGGCCGATAAGGGGCTGATTACGCTGGCGATGATCGGGGCGGATCTAGGCGCCAGAGTTACCCTTTTGCAGTTCTCCTCGGCCTTTTGCGGGCCCTGCCGCGCCACTCGGTTGCTCATTGAGGATGTCACCGCCAAGATGTCTGATGTGGCACATGTTGAGGTTGATGCCGAGGCAAACCTGGAATTAGTGCGCAAGCTAGATATCCGCAGTACCCCAACCACCTTGTTCCTGGATTCACGGGGGCATGAGATTGGCCGAGCAATGGGTGCGCCCAAGCGCGAACAGGTACTTCAGGCAATCGCTGCGATTGGTTAATGCGAATTAGTTGCAACTCGCGTAAGCGCGCAGCCTTCTTTACTCTTATCCCATGTTGTTAGCAGCTACAAAGCGCCGTGTAATTGATTACGGCCGTATGACTGCTTCCTTGTGTATCGCTTAATTGTTTCTTCATCCAACAATTAACGATTTTTCAAACTTACACACAAAGGATTAAAAATGTCACAGGTAACAAATTCAGCCAAATCTTCAACACTGATCGATGCACGTGGTCCACGTTTTGGAGCCGCGATTACAACGGTGGTTTTTGCAGCAGCGCTCGCAACCAACAATGTTTGGTTTGTGGTTGTGCAGGCGGTTGTATTTACAATCGGTGCATTCAAGGGTCCGCAGTTCACACCGTATGCATTTATCTACAAGAAAGTTGTGAAGCCACTTCTTAAGGGCGAGGTTCCAACTGAAGAGGTAAAGCCACCACAGTTTGCACAAAAGGTTGGTTTGTTGTTTGCGGTTGTTGCAATTGTTGGGGCTGCAACCGGTCTTGATCTTCTCTTCTCTGTTGCCGTTGCAATGGCGCTGGGTGCAGCCTTCTTGAACGCCGCCTTTAACTTCTGCCTAGGCTGTGAGATGTACCTTCTACTACTTCGCGCACGCTCAAAGTAAGCCCTTACAGGGCAGACAGGTAGAGTTCTCACATGGCTGGAAAACATGAGCTTCATGAAAAGGGTTTGCGCTTAACCCCGCAACGCGAGTTAGTTCTCTCGGCGGTTCGCGCATTGGGGCATGCAACACCTGAAGAGGTTGCAGAAAAGGTTCGCCAAACACATCCTGGCATCAACCTTTCAACTGTGTATCGCAACCTAGAAACCCTTGAAAATGTTGGTTTAGTTCAACACACCCACTTGGGCCATGGCGGTGCGACCTATCACGCAGCTGAAGAGCTCACGCATCTGCACCTTGTCTGCGACAAGTGCGGATCAATTGGTGATGCTCCAATCGAGGTAGCAGCTAACTTTGTGAACACATTGGCCGATGATTACGGCTTTAAAACCGATGTAACGCACTTTGCAATCACCGGCACCTGCGCTGCCTGCGTTAAGCCGTAGACTGGGAGCATGAGCGCGGTTCTAGTTGAAGATGGTCCTGACAAAGGTGCTGTCTGGCATTTTGGAGAACCGGTAAAGGAACAACGCGCACTTATTGCCGGAACTGCCTGGGCAGATTTATCTCATCTCAATATCGTGGCTGTTACCGGCGAAGATCGCCTTAAGTGGCTCCATGATTTAACAACTCAGTTTGTCAGCGATCTACAGCCTGGCGTGTGGATGCCTTCCATGATTCTGGATTCACAGGGCCATGTGGAGTTTCAATTTAATTTAGTTGATGATGGAACAACAACCTATTTAGTTTTAGATCCAGGTTATGTTGAAAAGCTAGTTGAGTACCTGACCAAGATGAGGTTCATGCTTCGCGTTGATGTTCGTGATGCAAGCTCTGAGTTTGTAGTTTTGCGAGCACCAGGTTTTGCAGATGCGATCGGTGGTCCATTTGCATTGGTGCCACGCGCTGAAGTTGAAGAGATGAAGCAGACCTTTGGTGGGGTAGCAACACAGGTTGGCACATGGGCACTTGATGCAGAACGGGTTGCAAAGGGGCGACCACGTATTGGTTTTGAGACCGATCACAAATCAATTCCTAATGAACTAGGTGTTCTCAATACCTATGTTCATATGAAAAAGGGTTGCTACCGCGGGCAAGAGACGGTGGCAAAGATCTTTAACTTAGGTAATCCACCACGTCGTTTAGTGATGCTTCACCTCGATGGCAGCGATGTTGGTTTTCCAGCAGCTGGTACCAAGGTTGAAAATGATGGCGTTGTAGTTGGCTTTGTCGGCACCGTTGCCCGCCACCATGAATTAGGAACCATTGCGCTAGCTATTGTTAAGCGCAATACGCCAACTGATGCAACGCTAACCGTTGAAGGAATTCCGGCAAATCAAGAGGTAATCGTTTAACCGCTATTCTTAAGCCATGGAGTTGTTCACCTCAGTAATCCTTGGCCTGGTTTCAATCGCCATAGGTGTTGGGCTTCTGTTTTATGCATTTAAGGGTCGCCAATCACAAGCGCGACGTATTACTACCTGGAGGCAACGTCGCTAATGGTTTTTACAATCCCAGAAGGTTTGCATCCAGATTTAAATCCATTGGCATGGATCGTTGGAACTTGGCGCGGAAAAGGTCGCGGTGAGTATCCAGGTATTGAAGGTTTCGAATACGCACATGAGGTTGTCTTTAACCATGATGGTCGCAATTTTCTAAATTATTTTTCACGTTCCTGGATCATCGATGATCAAGGCGAAATTGTTCGCCCTGGTGCATCGGAGGCAGGCTTTTGGCGGGTAAAGCCCAACAATGTTCTAGAGGTTGTTATCTCGCACAACACCGGAATCTCTGAAGGTTGGGTCGGACAGTTTGATGGTCCAAAGATTCAATTGGTTTTAGATCAAGGGTATTCCGCGCCATCGGCAAAGGTTGTTACCGCAGGTGTTCGTTTATACGGTCTGGTTGAGGGCGAACTTTTCTACGCATATGACATGGCTACCAATGGACATGAGCTACAGGCGCATATCTGGTCTTCATTAGAACGTCAGAGCGAATAATTGAATTCACAGAGCATGCTGGGTGAGGTTTTAGCTGAAGTCACACGTAGCGAGGTAATTGAATCTGTTCACGCAGGTCACCTTGTTTTACTTAACGCTGACGGCTCAATCTTGTTTCAGATGGGCGATCCAACCCTTGATATTTACTCACGATCATCGCTGAAATCAATTCAGGCATCGGCAATGGTGCGTGCTGGCTTAGATATTGAGCCACGTTTACTTGCTTTGGTGTGCGCATCACATTCGGGCACACCGATGCATCAACAAGGAGCACAAGCGATTTTGGCTAAGGTTGGCCTGAATGAGCATTCACTTAAATGCATCATGGATCGACCACTTGATGAAGAGCTGCGTCGTACTGCAG
>CALMBJ010000241.1 GCA_937860175.1 uncultured Actinomycetes bacterium | reverse complement strand
GGGCTTCACGGTCCGAGAGATAGTTGAGATGGGTGGAGATTCAACCGAGGTTTTAGCTGCGTTAGGGCTCAATGAAATCGCAGATCGTTTAGTTACAACTTTATCTGGGGGAGAGTCGCAACGTGTTGCGATTGCGCAGGCCATCGCGCAAAGAACCCCAGTTCTATTGCTGGATGAACCATTAGCTGCCCAAGATGTCTCTAGTCGCAAGAAGATCATTGAGCTTTTAAAGCAGCTTGCAGAAAGTGGAACCACAGTTGTTGTCGTGGCGCACAGCACCGAAACCGAGTTAACCTGGGCCGATAAGGTTATTAAGCAGTTTCATTAATTCCGGCCAGGATTTAGCAAAGCTAGGGTGCAACGGAAGTTGATCAACATCTGCAATATCAACCCAGCGAACCTCGTGGGATTCATCATTTACCTCGTGGGCTACTAATCCATCTGCTGCTTGCGCAATTACCGTTTCATATCTCCAATCACCATGGTCATCGGTAAAGGTGTGCAGCGGGGTTAAGAGCGAGGTATCGATTCCGGTTTCTTCAACCGCTTCTCGAAAGGCTGCTTCGATAGTTGTTTCATGAGAGTCACGTGCGCCACCTGGTATTCCCCACGTGTCTCCATTGTGAACCCATGGTGCGCGGTGCTGTAAAAGTATTTCGCGGCCACGCAGAATCAAGATTCCAGCTGCGCCATTAAGACCCCAATGTTTATTGCCGCAGGCGCATTGGACCCAACCATCTCCATCGCGTGCGCTCATGTTCGTAGCCTGTCACAACTATCCACAGTTAGCGCAGTGGTTGGCCAAATGGTCTGTGGGGCAATTTATGGTGCCGCACATGGTCGCCCTCATTGTGATTGCACTACTTCTGCTGGCTGTACCGATGCCAGCCAGCGCAGATGAATGCGCAGAAAAAGCATGTATCAATGTCTACACAGATAACAATCAGATAATCATCGAAGCCCGCAAGGGCGGTAGCAGCGCTAAAAAGAGCATTAGCCAAGCACCTAAGAAAACAACGGTAAAGCCGCTTCCCAAGCCAACGGTGCGGCCATTGTTTTTTCCTCCCACAAAAGCGGTTGTGAAAAAGCCAGTAGTAAAGCCAGCGGTAAAGCGCACCTATAAACCTCGGGTTAAGAAGGTGGCGACCAAGGTCAATCTCAGTGATCGATTAACAAAGCTGGTACCTACTGCAGGTGTTGCATATCAGCCTGAGTTTGAACCATTAGTAAATGTGCCGGTGTATTTCTGGTGCGATCTGCCATCACTATTTCAAAATCGGGTCGACATTATTGGCGAGGTCGTTGATGTTGCTTTGCGGCCATCATTTACATGGAGCTTCGGAGATGGCTCTTTTTACTCAACAACTGAAAATGGCGGGCCATATCCATCGGGCACTATCCGTCACACCTACAAACAACCAGGTACCTACACCATCTCTTTACTGACAACCTGGAATGGCAGCTACACCCATAACGCACAGATCAGAGCGGTAACCGGCACTGTTAAAAAGATTTCAACCGCACAAGTAACTGTTGTTCAAGCACCTACCCATTTCATTACACGTAAAGGATAAATGTATGACCACTGAAAACATCTATGTCAGCGTTACATCTCTGCCACTTGCTACAGATTCCGAGTTTATTGAAAGTGTTAAATCCTTTGCATTGCCACCTGATGTCGATGATCTAAATCTTTTGCAAAGAGATGGAGCAACCGCGGTGATCGATCTATCAATGCAGTTTGCAGATCGCGGCTATCAATGTGATGTAGAGCTGGTTTCACAGGTGTTAGGAAGGCTCACGGATATCCAAGTTCGAGATTTCGCACTCGGCACACACAATGCAAAAACCTTTGATACCTACTGGAATATGTGGCTGTACTTACTGCGGGTTGCACCGGTTGGCTTTGTCGCACCAGTTGCCTGTTTATTTGCAACCTTGGCCTATGAAAAAGGCGATAGCGAGCTTGCATACCGTGCATTGGATCGAGCAACGCAGGATGATCCAAAGTACTCCTTGACCATATTGCTTCGCAGAGTCTTTGGCTCAGGCTGGCCCGCCGCTGCATTTGCTGCGATGCGGGTAGAGCTCCACCCCAAGGTAACCGCTGGGATTTTTGAGGCGTAGTCGCTAGAGTTACACCGTTCACGAGTCCTACGTATTAGCCCCGGCTTAGTAGGCGGCAACCCTCCACCGCGGCGGGGTGCTCCGGGTGACGAACAGGTCGCAAAGGCGACAAGCGCAGGTGAAGGATTTCAATTGACCGCAACAGGTGCATGGCTCGAAACTCATGATCCGGGTGAACGAAGGTTCCTCTCGATCGGAACTCTTCTGCTTGAAAGTGGTGAAGAACTTCCTGACATCACCATCGCTTATCAAACATGGGGTCAATTAAACCCAGCTAAAGATAATGCGATTTTAGTTAACCATGCGATGACGGGTTGGTCCGATGTGCCTGGGTGGTGGCCATCAATGGTTGGCCCAGGGTTACCTTTTGATACAGACAAGTACTTTGTTGTTTGTCCCAATGTTATTGGTGGATGTCAGGGATCTACCGGGCCATCATCTCTTGCACCCGATGGAAAACGTTGGGGATCAAGATTTCCTGCAATAACAATTAGAGACATGGTTAACGCCGAGATTGCATTTACCGATGCGATCGGAATCCAACGGTACAAACTTGCCGTTGGTCCTTCATTAGGTGGAATGCGCGCTCTGGAGTGGGCGGTACAACTACCTGATCGAGTGGGTGCTATCTGCACAATTGGATCTTCAGCTGTTGCAACAGGAGATCAGATTGGAACCGCATCAATTCAGATCCGTGCCATCAAGGCCGACCCCAACTTCAACCAGGGCGATTACTACGAACAAGAGCTCGGACCAGATACAGGAATGGGAATTGCGCGCCGGATCGCACATCTGACATATCGAACAGAAGCAGAGATGGATATTCGCTTTGGGCGCCAGATGCAGGGCGATGACACCGGACGGT
The DNA here is from genome assembly GCA_937860175.1 of uncultured Actinomycetes bacterium. Classification (GTDB taxonomy): domain Bacteria; phylum Actinomycetota; class Actinomycetes; order Nanopelagicales; family Nanopelagicaceae; genus Planktophila. The sequence continues at coordinate 852 of CALMBJ010000241.1, read as the reverse complement.
ACGCCGTTGAGTCATACCTAGATCACCAAGCCAGCAAGTTAGCCAAAAGGTTTGATGCCAATACCTATATCGCCCTGACTGAGGCGATGAATAGCCACGATATTGGCCGAGATCGTGGGGGAGTTGCCGCTGCCCTTGCCACCATCAAGGTGCCGGTGGTTGCCGTCTCTATCGATACCGATCGACTCTTCCCAGTACGCCTACAAGCTGAGATCGCCGAGCTAGCCCCCGCTGCAGCCCCTTTGGTGACCATTTCCAGCCCATTTGGCCATGATGGCTTTCTAGTTGAGGTTGAGAGTGTGGGAAATGTGATTCGAGCGGCTTTAAATCTGGCTAAATAGTGGTTTTGGATGTGCATTTACCCCTGTGGACAAATTATAATATAGCCATCGCTTCAGCGGCTTCGCTGAAATAAATCAAAGGACAATTGTGGCTGTATTTAGTGCGCTCAAAAACAAGGTGAAGGCAAAAACTTCACCCAAGAAGGAAGCACCAGTAAAAAAAGCTGCTGCTAAAAAAGCCACACCTGCGAAGAAGGCTGCACCTGCAAAGAAAGCTGCGGTTAAAAAAGCAGCACCTGCAAAGAAAGCGGCAGCTCCTGTAAAAAAGGCGGCGGTTAAAAAGGCAGCACCTGCCAAGAAAGCCGCAGCTCCTGTAAAAAAGGCGGCTCCCGTAAAGAAGGTTGAGCTAAAAAAGGATTTAACCGCCAAGGATGTTCAGCAGATTGTTGATGCCAAGAACGCGGTGCTTCGTCAAAATGAGGTTTTGGCAGAGCTTGATGCTCGCGGCGTTACATCTATTAACCGAATTCCAAAGAAGGTTGATAAAGATCTAGTTGATGAGGCGCGTGCG
>CALMBJ010000240.1 GCA_937860175.1 uncultured Actinomycetes bacterium | reverse complement strand
CAACTAGCGGGCCACAACCCGATCGCATTAGTAGGCGGTGCAACAGGTTTAGTCGGAGACCCCAGCGGAAAGAATGAAGAGCGCACACTAAACAGCACTGAGATCGTTGAAGGATGGGTTAACCGTATTCGTAAGCAGGTTTCAGCCTTCCTAGATTTTGATGCTCCAAAGAACCCAGCACAAGTTGTTAACAATCTTGATTGGACATCACCACTGAGCGCAATTGAATTCTTGCGTGATATTGGAAAACATTTCAGTGTTAATCAAATGCTTGCAAAGGATTCAGTATCTGCTCGCCTTGAAGGTGGCGGAATTTCATACACCGAATTTTCATACCAAGTTCTACAGTCATATGATTTCTTGGAGCTCTACCGCCGCAACAAATGTACATTGCAGGTTGGTGGCTCTGATCAATGGGGAAACATCGTTGCTGGCCTCGACCTCATTCGACGTGTCGAGCAGGGAAGTGGCCATGCACTAACGGTGCCGCTCTTGATGAAGGCGGATGGAACTAAATTTGGAAAGACCGCTGGCGGATCTGTTTGGCTAGATCCCGAAATGACATCACCATATGCTTTCTTCCAATTCTGGTTGAACTCAGATGATAAAGATGTGATCAACTTCTTGAAGGTTTTCTCCTTCAAATCGCATGAAGAGATTGATGAACTTGAGAAATCACATAATGAGAATCCGGGTTTGCGTGAAGCACATCGCGCACTAGCTCGCGAATTAACATCGTTAGTTCATTCTGAAGAAACAACGCAGCGCGTAGAAGCTGCTGCGCGTGCATTATTTGGACAAGGTGAGCTTGCAGAGCTTGATGAAGCAACTCTTGCATCTGCTTTGGCTGAACTTCCTAGAACAACAATCTCATCTGCTGAAGAAATTCCAACATGGGTAGATCTCCTAGCAGCAACAGGGGTTGTTGACTCAAAATCAGCTGCGCGACGCATCGTTAAAGAAGGTGGCGCATATCTCAATAATCAGAAGATTTCGGGGGAGGATTTCAGACCCTCAAAATCCGACTTTTTATGCGGGAAATACGCGGTTTTACGAAAAGGCAAGAGAGATCTCGCCGCTGTCGAATTATCCTAGAGCTAGTAAAAGCCTCAAAAAACGCTAGCGGGCGTGGATAATTCGCATTTTTGACCGATTTGCAGCTTTACCCGACATCTGGCTAACCCGATTTGACCAGTCCCTAGGGCGTATGTATAGTTACGCTCCTTGCTGGGAACGGACGATTTCGGCCGCAACAGTAGGCACAGATGCTCAAGAAATTGAGCGTCAGCCAGATCTAGTAACTCATTTAGGCCGGTTTGACCGCGCCTGCATGCATGCACTAAGTTTGGCGATCTGCCCTGAAAATCAGGAGAAATTCTGAGAAGCAGTGCGCATCCGTACCTTGAGAACTCAACAGCGTGCCATAAGTCAATGCCAATAGTGGCTTAGTTAGTCATGCTTTCAATAGCGATAAATCATTGTTTTACAATGCTTTTTGATTAGTTAACAACCACGGCAAATATAAATACCTCAATGAGGTATAGCCATAAAAAGCTATACCCGTTGATTTCCTTTGGTATATAAATGACAAATTAAACGACAGTTTGTTTGTCTGATCGCCAAGATGAAAACTTTCTATGGAGAGTTTGATCCTGGCTCAGGACGAACGCTGGCGGCGTGCTTAACACATGCA
>CALMBJ010000239.1 GCA_937860175.1 uncultured Actinomycetes bacterium | reverse complement strand
GAACTTGAAAAGGCGGCGCGCAATGGCTGATCTCGCATTAGACCAAATCGCAGAAGGTAAGCCTGTTCGCATTGAGAAGGATGGCAAATCGATTTGTGTCGCACGTGTAGGGGATGAGGTGTTTGCAGTTGCAGATACCTGCACCCATTCCGATGCATCACTTTCCGAAGGTGATGTCACCGGCTTCAAGATTGAGTGCTGGTTGCATGGTGCGGAGTTTGATCTTCGCACCGGACAAGCATTAACCCTTCCAGCAAACATTCCTCTAGAAACTTATGCGGTATCAATCGACGGAAATGCCGTCACGGTAGAGATTTAGTAACGAGAGAAGAGAGAAAATAATGAGCACACTAGAAATCCGTAACCTCCAGGTCTCTGTCAATACAGATGATGGAATGGTCGAGATCCTCAAGGGAGTAGATCTGACTATCAAGTCAGGAGAGACTCACGCGATCATGGGTCCAAATGGTTCAGGTAAATCAACTCTTGCTTACTCAATTGCAGGACATCCTAAGTACACCATCACAGGTGGATCAGTGACTCTCGATGGCGCAGATGTTCTAGAGATGTCAGTTGATGAGCGCGCAAAGGCGGGCTTGTTCCTCGCGATGCAGTATCCGGTTGAAGTTCCAGGAGTTTCAGTTTCTAACTTCCTTCGCACCGCAGCTACCGCGCTACGCGGTGAGGCTCCAAAGCTTCGTACATGGGTAGGCGAGGTTAAGGATGCAATGGAAGCTCTCAATATGGATCCAGCATTTGCAACTCGTAATGTGAATGAAGGTTTCTCTGGTGGAGAAAAGAAGCGCCACGAAATTATGCAGCTTGAACTTCTTAAGCCAAAGATGGCAATTCTTGATGAAACCGATTCAGGCCTTGATGTTGATGCGCTAAGAATTGTTTCAGAGGGAGTTAACCGCGCTAAGGCTGCTAACAACCTTGGTGTCATTCTGATTACGCACTACACACGCATCTTGCGTTACATCCAACCTGACTTTGTGCATGTGTTTGCAAATGGTCGCGTGGTGGAACAAGGTGGACCGGAGCTTGCTGAAAAGCTTGAAGCTAACGGCTATGCAGATTATGTGAGCAAGTAAGCAAGGTATGTCTTTCAACGTCGCGAAGGTACGCAAGGATTTTCCAATCTTTGAACGTACTATTCGCGACGGAAAAAAGCTTATATACCTCGACAGTGGTGCCACCAGTCAAAAGCCGCTCTCGGTTATTGATGCGGAAAGCAACTTTTATAAGTTTCATAACGCCGCTGTTCATCGTGGTGCGCACCAGTTAGCAGAAGAAGCAACTGATGCTTTTGAAGCGGCTCGTTTAAAGGTAGCTGATTTTCTCAATGCACATGAGGATGAGATCGTCTTTACAAAGAGCGCGACCGAGTCACTTAACTTGATCGCTTATGCAATGAGCAATGCCGAACCTGGCTCTGCCTTTGCGCTAACCTCCAATAACCGCATTGTGGTGACAGAGATGGAGCACCACGCGAACCTGATCCCTTGGCAGCAGTTAGCAGCTCGAACTGGTGCAGAGTTGAAATGGTTTGAGGTTACTCCTGAAGGTCGTTTGGATCTGTCAAAGATTGATTCGATCATCACTGAGGGAACCAAGGTTGTTGCGCTAACCCACCAATCAAATGTTTTGGGCACGATCAATCCGTTGGATGCGATTGTAAAACGTGCACACGAGGTAGGGGCGGTTGTGGTGCTAGATGCATGTCAATCAGTTCCACATATGCCCATCGATGTAAAAAAACTCGGAGTAGATTTCTTAACCTTCTCGGGTCATAAAGCAGTAGGCCCAACAGGAGTCGGGGTCTTATGGAGCTCGCTGCTTAACGAACTTCCACCATTTCTCTTTGGTGGATCGATGATCGAAACGGTAACGATGACATCGGCAACTTGGGCGCCAGCTCCACGTAAGTTTGAGGCCGGGGTTCCTAATATGGCCCAAGCGGTAGGACTCGGTGCAGCCTTGGATTACCTAACAGCAATTGGCATGGATGCAATTTTTGAACATGAGGTTGCATTAACTGGATATCTAATTGATGGCTTGTTGCAGATTCCAGAGCTATCAATTGTTGGCCCAAACAACACAGATTCTCGTGGCGGTTCAGTCTCCTTCACTGTAGGACAGATACATCCACATGATTTAGGTCAGTACCTAGATAGTCAGGGCGTTGCTGTTCGAACCGGACATCACTGTGCTTGGCCACTGACTAGAAAATTAGGCGTACCTGCAACAACGCGCGCCTCGCTCTATTTATACAATGATGAATCAGATTGCGATGCTTTGTTTGCAGCGATCATTGGCGCACAGAAATACTTCGCGTAATGGAGCTAGACAGCCTTTATCAAGAGGTGATCTTGGATCACTACAAACACCCACTCAACAAGGGGTTGGCCGATACTTACGATGCTCAGGTCCACCACGTAAATCCAAGTTGTGGAGATGAGATCACCTTAAATATCTCCGCTAAGGATGGGGTCATTACATCAATTACTTGGGATGGGGTTGGTTGTTCTATTTCGCAGGCCAGCGTTTCGATCGCAAGTGATCTTCTCGTAAACAAAGGGTTTCAAGAGGCGGATGCAATTCTTCAAGAGTTCACCGAGCTGATGCAGAGCAAGGGCACCAAAGAGGGAAATCCCGATATTCTCGAGGATGCGGTTGCTTTGGCTGGCGTTTCCAAGTTCCCTGCGCGCATCAAGTGCGCCTTACTGGGATGGATGGCCTTTAAGGATGCAGCGGTTAGAATTACGACTACAAATAGGGGAGAGTAAAGATGGCTACTAGCGTTGATGATGTAACAGAGGCGATGAAGGATGTTGTTGATCCAGAGCTTGGTATCAATGTTGTTGACCTCGGCCTGATTTACGATGTAATGGTTGATGAAGCAAATATTGCAATCCTGAATATGACATTAACCTCTGCAGCATGCCCACTTCAAGATGTCATTGAAGATCAAACTCGCGCCGCTCTTGCTGGAATGACAACGGATGTAAAAATTAACTGGGTTTGGATGCCACCTTGGGGTCCAGACAAGATCACTGACGACGGAAGAGATCAGCTGCGCGCTCTCGGCTTCACCGTTTAGTTATGTCTATGCATGCAGCGTGGATGACCCACCGCTCAATGACCGCAGATCCTTCAGTGAAGGAACAAAAACTTAAGCCAGGAACCGTTAAGAGAATCTTTTCCTTTGCGCGTCCATATCGAACAAATATCTTCATTTACTTAGCAACTGTTGTTGTAGATGCTGGTTTGATTGTTGCAACCCCATTACTACTGAAGCGCTTGATCGACGATGGAGTTATTCCGAAGGACCCAACTGTCGTTACCAATCTCGCGATCCTTGTGGGCTTAATCGCCATCGCAGATGCAGTTATAAATATGTTGGGCAGATACTTTTCCTCCCGTATTGGCGAAGGTCTCATTTACGATCTTCGATCCTTGGTTTTTGCGCATGTCCAAAAGCAGTCAATAGCTTTCTTCACACGAACCCAAACCGGAGCATTAATCTCCCGAATCAACTCAGATGTGATCGGTGCCCAACAGGCATTTACCGCAACCCTTTCAGGTGTTGTAAGCAATGTAGTGAGCCTGGTTTTGGTCACAATCACCATGTTGATTCTTTCTTGGCAGATAACCATCTTCTCCCTTCTTCTGCTTCCAGTTTTTCTGATTCCAACTAAATGGGTCGGAAGAAGATTGCAAACATTAACCCGTGAATCCTTCGGCGTGAACGCAGAGATGTCTAGCACCATGACTGAACGTTTTAACGTCTCGGGTGCAATGCTTGTTGCGCTGTATGGCGAGCCAGATCGTGAGCGTGAGTACTTCAGAAGTCGAGCGCGTCGAGTTGCAGATATTGGCATCAAGATGGCGATGCTTAACCGGCTTTTCTTTATTGCGCTAACCAGCGTTGCGGCAATTGCTACCGCCTTTGCTTATGGAATCGGTGGTCACCTTGCGATTGAAGGTGGAGTAACGGTCGGAACTTTGCTTGCGATAACCGCGCTACTTGCACGCCTATACGGCCCCTTGACCGCGCTCTCCAATGTGCGTATTGATGTCATGACATCCCTTGTCTCCTTTGAAAGAGTCTTTGAAGTCTTAGATCTTGAACCAATGGTTAAGGATCACGAGAAGGCGGTTGTGTTAAAAACAACGGAGCCACGTATTGAGTTCAAAAATGTGAATTTTTCTTATCCACGCGCCGAAGAGATTTCACTTGCATCACTGGAGTCAGCGGCAAAGGCTGAAACCGTACAGAGCGGTCAGGTGCTCCGTGATCTATCTTTTGTTTGTGCTCCTGGAACTATGACCGCATTGGTGGGTCCATCAGGTGCGGGTAAGACAACAATTAGCGCTTTGTTGCCTCGTCTTTATGATGTGACAGAGGGTGCGATTTCAATTGATGGCCATGACATTAGAGATCTGACTTTAGAGTCTCTTCGAGATTCAATCGGTGTAGTTATGCAGGATGCTCATTTGTTCCACGAAACAATCGCTGAGAATCTTCGCTACGCAAAACAAGATGCAACTGAAGAAGAGATGATGCAGGCGTGTAAATCAGCTCAGATTTGGAAACTTATCGAATCCCTACCGAATGGTTTAGAGACCATGGTGGGAGAGCGAGGCCATCGCTTGTCTGGTGGCGAGAAACAACGTTTAGCGATTGCGCGTTTGCTCCTTAAATCTCCTGCGGTAGTAATCCTTGATGAAGCAACAGCACATTTAGATTCAGAGAATGAGCAGTTGGTTCATGCAGCGCTACAAACAGCGTTGAAGGGCCGAACAAGTATTGTGATTGCACACCGCTTGAGTACCGTACGGGATGCTGATCAGATTTTGGTGCTCGAAAAAGGTGCAATCGTCGAGCGCGGAACCCATGAAGAGTTGGTAGTTAAGGGTGGTCTTTATTCAGAGCTCTATAACCGTCAGGATCTAACGGGTACGCCTAATTAAAATACGTCCGTAAATTATTAACCCTCCGAAGATGAGCCACTGAAGAGCGTAGGCGGTATGTGGACCATCACTTAATGGCGGAAGCTGAGCGGGTGCAGCTGGTGTGAGAGATGGATCTGAACCACTTAACAAATTAATGTAGAACTTCTCGGTGTCTTGTTGCGATTGCGCATTGAGCTGTGCAACTAACCCTTCACCGGATGCAGGTAACGCAAAGAATGATCCACGTGGCAGCGATGAGTCCAAACGGAATCTGCCTGAGATGCTGACTTCACCGTCAGGTACCTTGCTTACTACAGGGGGAGTTGTGGCGGTTGCACCGGCTTGCACCCATCCACGATCAACCCAAAACTTTTTGCCCGAGGTACTTGTAAACAAGGTCAATACTTCAAACCCATACTTTCCCTCTGAGTAACGATTGCGAAGCAAAATCTGTTTGCTTTGATCAAAGGTTCCGGTTGCTGAAACGTATTGCCATTCGTAATTGGCTAAATCGCCATCAATGTCATTGAGTGAAATTGCATCTCGGGCGATACGTTCTTCAATAACCGCGTTTCGCGCCTGACGATCAACGCCTCTTTGATACTGCCATTGTGAAGCCCAGACACAGAGAACCACTAGGGCCAAAGCGACTAAAGATTTAAAGAGGGACCAAGGCTCCTTAGCTTTCTTCTCTGAAGACATAAATCAGTCGAGCGCTAAGGGTTTATCTTCTTTGATCTCTGAACCACGAGTAATGGTTTCACGACCAGCGTTTGCAATCACAACGGCAAAGTAAGGCAAGGTCACAGCGCCAGCCAAGGCGAACCAACGGTATGGGCTCGGCAGTATTACCGTTAGAACAAAGCAGGCGGTGCGGATCATCATCGAAATGAAGTACCGCTTTTGGCGGCCAGCTTGATCACGGGTGAGGGCGTTTTGCGCACTCGTGATGTCGTAAACCTTCTTTTCCTTGGCCATGGCTAAAGGGTAGTGCTCAGCGCCCGCCCCCGCCCCTCGGGATCTACGCTCAATTTCGCCTTTTGGGAGCCAGCGGGTAACCTTGGCTCCAGACCAGTGGCGTAACAACCACTGCAAGAGGAGTTACCGCTCCCACCTTCATCGCCACTAGTGCGGGCTGGTTTGTCGGATAAGAGATTTATTTCTCTTGCCCTTGCGGTTTTCTTTTGCAGCGCTGTTACACCAAAGCGTTAACGAACCGAAGGAGCTCAAAGTCAGCACTGAACCGCGCATCAATGATCGTATTCGCACACCCGAAATTCGTTTGATCGGTTACACCGGTGAACAAGTTGGAGTTGTCGATATCGATACGGCGTTAAAGATGGCAGATGAAGTTGGTCTCGACCTCGTTGAGATCGCACCAGAAGCCAATCCACCTGTTTGCAAGATCATGGACTTCGGAAAGTACAAGTACGAAGTTGCACAGAAGGCACGGGAAGCTCGCCAAAACCAGACCCACATTGTGGTGAAGGAGGTGCGCCTAACTCCAAAGATCGAAAATCATGATTACGAAACAAAGCGTAGTCAGGTTGAGAAGTTTCTTAAGGGTGGCGACAAGGTCAAGGTGACTATGAAGTTCCGAGGTCGCGAGCAAACGCGTCCTGAGTTGGGTTACAAGATGTTGCAACGTCTTGCAGAAGACATTGCAGAGGTCGGTTTTGTTGAGTTCGCTCCTAAGCAAGAGGGACGAAACATGACGATGGTTCTTGGACCAACCAAGAAGAAGACAGAAGCAGTTGCAGAAGCAAAGGCAGCACGCAAGGCGAAGGCCGCAGCTGCAGAGACAATGGATGGAGCTTAAGAAGATGCCAAAGATGAAAACACACAGCGGTGCGAAGAAGACCTTCCGCATCACAGGTTCTGGAAAGGTTATGCACGAGCGCGCTGGAAAGCGCCACTTGCTCGAGCACAAATCTTCACGAGTAACACGTCGTCTATCGACAGAGTCAGCTGCAAAGCCAACTGTCGCAGTAACCGCCAAGCGCATGCTTGGTTTGAAGTAAGGAGCGGGTTAAATGAGAGTAAAGCGCGGAGTACACGCAGCTAAGAAGCGTCGCACAACTCTTGAGCGTGCCAGCGGATATCGCGGACAACGCTCACGTCTTTTCACAAAGGCGAAAGAGCAAGTTACGCACTCAATGGTTTATGCATTCAACGACCGTAAAGACAAGAAGGGCGATTTCCGTCGTCTGTGGATCCAGCGTATTAACGCTGGTTGCCGCGAGCACGGTCTTACATACAACCGCTTCATCCAGGGCCTTAAGGCTTCAGGTGTTGAGGTAGATCGTCGCGTTCTTTCAGAGCTTGCGACCAATGATCCTGCAACATTCAAGACACTTGTAGATGTAGCTCGCAAGAGCCTTGCAGCACTCTAAGTTCCAACAATGATTGAGAGCCTTAACTCGCCACATATTGCGCGAGTTAAGGCTCTTATTGGTTCTAGGGGAGTCAAGGAGAGAAAGAACGCTGGCCAATTTGTAGCTGAAGGATTGCAGTGTGCGCGTGAGGCGCTTGTTTCAAAGAGTGGCCCAAAGATTGAAACTCTTTATCTAACAGTTAACGGTCGAAGCAAGGTTGAAGAGATCGCTGATTTATCTGCATTCAATGTAATTGATGT
>CALMBJ010000238.1 GCA_937860175.1 uncultured Actinomycetes bacterium | reverse complement strand
CATTAGTTACAAATGCTGCAGCTGGAGTAACTGGTGAAAAGCTCAATCATGAAGAGGTAATCGCTGCAGGTAAGGCGGCGGCGGACCGCATGGGCGCACTTCTCAAAGGGGTTATTCCGAAGTTACTCTAGGCACATGGATCACTCACTAGAGCGGGAAGTACATGCCTGGATCGCAGATGATCCAGATCCATTAACCGCTGCGCAGTTACAGCAGTGGCTTGACTCAGGCAATGAAGCTGAGCTGCGTGCCTCATTCAATGGTTTTCTACAGTTTGGCACCGCGGGTTTGCGTGGGCCAATTAGACCCGGTCCATCTGGAATGAATCGCGCCGTTGTCGGACGGGCAGCTTCAGGGATCGTTGCTTACATGAAGGAGCGCAACTTAACCTCTGTCGTTATTGGTCGCGATGCACGATATGGCTCTGAAGATTTCACCTTTGAAACCGCAGAAATTATGAGCGGTGCAGGGATGAAGGTCTATGTACTACCTCGTCCGCTACCAACTCCTGTTTTAGCCTTTGCAACAAATGAGCTGAAGTGCGATGTAGGAATCATGGTTACCGCTAGCCATAATCCTCCACAAGATAATGGTTACAAGGTGTACTTAGGTGGCACCGTTGATGGCATTTACTATCGCGGATCACAGATTGTTTCTCCAACCGATGAAGCTATCGCAGCAAAGATTGATGCGGTGAGTTCACTTAGCTCTCAACCTCGCGCAAAGGTATGGGAGGTTTTGGGTGAAGAGATTGTTGAAAAGTACATCGAACGCACAGCCTCGCTAGCAAGCAATCCCGGAACGCTAAGGATTGTCTACACAGCGATGCATGGCGTTGGAACTGAAACTATTCAAAGAGTGTTTCACAAAGCTGGATTTCAATCACCAATTCTGGTTGAAGCACAGGCTGCGCCAGATCCTGATTTTCCAACTGTTGCCTTTCCGAATCCAGAAGAGCCGGGTGCAATCGATCTAGCACTTGAGACAGCAAAAGCATTTGATGCGCACTTAGTTATTGCCAATGATCCAGATGCCGATAGATGTGCTGCCGCTGTTAATGATCCGGCGACTGGGTGGCGAATGCTGCGTGGTGATGAGTTAGGTGCGATTTTCGCTGAATCTATCGCTCGAAAGATTGATTCAGGCATCTTTGCTAACTCAATTGTTTCATCATCTATTGTGAAGAAAATTGCCGCTCACTACAACCTCGAGTTTAAGGAAACCCTTACCGGGTTTAAATGGCTAGCAAAGATTGAGAACCTAACCTTTGGCTATGAAGAGGCTCTTGGTTACGCCGTTGATTCGGCAACTGTAAATGATAAAGATGGAGTATCAGCTGCGATTACTCTGGCACAAATCGCAACTGACTTGGCCGCTGATGGCAAAACCCTTCTGGATTTATTGGATGAGGTTTGGTCGCGACATGGTTTTCATGCAACAGAGCAAATCTCTATCCGATTAAGTGATCTTTCTAAGGTAGGTGTGATTCTGGGTGGCTTGCGCAGCAATCCGCCGCAAGAGATCGCAGGTCGATCAGTTACTTCAATCGATGATTTAGCAAGACCAACAGATGGTTTGCCACCTACCGATGGTGTTCGTATCTGGCTTGATGGCGGTGTGCGAATCATCATCCGCCCAAGCGGTACTGAGGCAAAGATGAAGTGTTACATTGAGGCAATTGAAAGGGATTCAAATACCGCTCAACTGGTTTTGGATCAACTACGACCACCTCTTAAGGAATTGTTATCGTGAGTTTTTACGGTTTAGTAGATGGCACTGAAGCCTCGCTGAAGAGCTACCTCAACAATCTTTCTGGTGTCGACCAGGTTGGCGCAGAAGCTCGCGCGGCAATGCTTGCCACTCGCAGCATTAAGACAACTTCAAAGCGTTGGGCTATTGAAACTGCAATCACGATGGTGGATTTAACAACTCTGGAGGGTGCAGATACCCCAGGCAAGGTAAAGGCGTTATGCACTAAAGCGGTGCGCCCAGATCCAACTGATTCATCTGTTCCAAGTGTTGGTGCGGTCTGTGTCTATAACGACATGGTTTCAGTTGCCCGAACACACCTGGATTTGATTGGCGGGCAGCATGTTCCGGTGGCGGCGGTGTCTACCGCCTTTCCTTCAGGACGAGCATCAATGCCGGTAAAGATTCAAGATACGCAAGATGCCATCGATGCAGGTGCGGCTGAAATCGATATGGTGATTGATCGCGGTGCATTTCTTGCAGGTCGTTACATCGATGTTTTCAATGAGATTGTGCAGATTAAAGAGGTGTGCGCAGACAAGGCCCACCTTAAGGTCATCTTCGAAACCGGCGAGCTTGTTACCTACGACAATGTTCGTAAAGCATCTTTCTTAGCCATGGCAGCGGGTGCAGATTTCATTAAGACCTCAACCGGCAAGGTTGCACCAGCTGCTACTCCCCCAGTTGTTTTGGTAATGCTTGAGGCTGTCCGTGATTTTTATGAGATGACCAATACACGTATTGGTGTAAAGCCTGCAGGTGGTATCAGAACTACCAAGGATGCGATCAAGCAATTGGTTTTGGTCAATGAAACTGTGGGACCAGATTGGCTCAATCCGAAGCTATTTCGAATTGGCGCAAGTGCTTTGCTCAATGATCTATTGATGCAGCGCATGAAGTTAGATGAAGGTTATTACTCAAGCCCTCAGTATGTAACGATGGATTAGTGGAGAAAACTATGAGCTTCGAATACGCCCCAGCACCTGAGTCACGAGCGGTGGTTTCCATTAAGCCAAAGTATGGCCACTTCATCGGTGGAAAGTTTGTTGCAGGAAGCAAGCACTTCCCGACAATCAACCCAGCAACTGAAGAGGTGCTCAGCCAGATCGCATTAGCTGGCAAGGCTGAGGTAGATGCAGCGGTTAAGGCTGCTCGTAAGGCGTACACAACAACCTGGTCAAAGATGTCTGGCAAAGAGCGCGGAAAGTACCTGTACCGCATCGCTCGAATCATGCAGGAGCGGGCACGTGAATTTGCAGTGCTAGAGACTCTCGATAACGGTAAGCCGATCCGTGAATCCCGCGATACAGATATTCCTTTGGCAGCGGCGCACTTTTTCTACCATGCAGGTTGGGCGGACAAGCTTGAGTACGCCGGGCTTGGTACATCACCAAAGCCGCTTGGTGTTGCTGGACAGATTATTCCTTGGAACTTTCCGCTGCTGATGTTGGCCTGGAAGGTCGCACCAGCGTTGGCTGCAGGAAACACAGTTGTACTAAAGCCAGCAGAGTCAACCTCATTAACCGCGCTCTTGTTTGCTGAAGTTTGCCAACAGGCAGAGCTTCCAGCGGGTGTAGTCAATATTGTTACCGGAGATGGTTCAACGGGTGCATTGATTGTTAATCACCCAGGAATCGACAAGATCGCATTTACTGGATCAACTGAGGTTGGAAAGCTTATTGCTCGCGCAGTTGCTCCAACGAAGAAGAGTGTGACCTTAGAGCTAGGTGGCAAGGCCGCAAATATCGTTTTTGATGATGCACCTATTGATGAAACCGTTGAAGGAATTGTCAATGGAATCTTTTTCAATCAGGGACATGTTTGCTGCGCTGGATCTCGTCTACTGCTTCAAGAAAATGTTGCCGAAGAAGTGCTCCATAAGTTGAAGAACCGTATGGAAAAGATCCGTGTTGGCGATCCCATGGATAAGAACACCGATGTCGGTGCTATTAATAGCAAGGAGCAACTTGCAAAGATCACCGAACTTGCGGCTGCCGGAGATGCTGAAGGTGCCGAACGTTGGAGCCCTGCATGTAACTTGCCAGGTAAAGGTTTCTGGTTTGCTCCAACAATCTTTACCGGCGTTACCCAGGCACATCGAATCGCCCGCGAAGAGATCTTTGGTCCGGTGTTATCAGTTCTGACATTTAGAACGCCACAAGAGGCGATTGAAAAGGCCAATAACACCCCATTTGGCTTATCTGCGGGTATTTGGAGCGAGAAAGGTTCACGTACTTTGTGGGCATCTCAACAGCTGCGCGCAGGAGTTATCTGGGCAAACACCTTCAATAAGTTTGATCCAACCTCACCATTTGGTGGATATAAGGAATCGGGGTGGGGCCGCGAAGGTGGACGTCACGGCCTGTCTGCATATTTGAAGGGAGTTAGCCATGAGTAATCGAATCGATGTAAAGAAGACTTACAAGCTATACATCAACGGCGCATTCCCACGCACTGAGTCTGGTCGAACTTACGAGGTAAAGAGCGCAAAGGGTGCGTTCATTGCAAACCCATGCCTTGCCTCTCGCAAAGATTTACGTGACGCGGTAGTTGCAGCACGTGCTGCGCACGCTGGATGGAATAAGGCAACCGCCTACAACCGTGGACAGATTTTGTATCGCATCGCTGAAATGCTTGAGGGCCGACGTGCACAGTTTGTTGATGAAATTGTTGCCGTTACCGGTGTTACAAAGGTAAAGGCTGAGAAAGAGGTAACTGATTCAGTTGATCGTTTAGTTTGGTATGCCGGCTGGACAGACAAGATTGCATCTCTTTCAGGATCAACCAACCCTGTTGCCGGGCCTTTCTATAACTTTACGATTCCAGAGAGTGTGGGGGTCGTTGCAGCGATTGCTCCTGAGACGCCATCACTTCTTGGTTTGATCGATGTAGTGGCACCAATCATTACCTCTGGTAACACTGTAATTGTCTTGGCTAGTACTAAAGCGCCATTATCTGCAATGACATTTGCTGAAGTATTGGCTACAAGTGACCTTCCACATGGAGTCATAAATATCTTGACCGGCAAGAAGGAAGAGATCGCGCCATGGATGGCATCACACATGGATATTGATGCAATGGATATCTCAGGTGTTCCAGCAAAGATGCACTCAGAGATCAAGGTTGCTGGTGCTGAAAACTTGAAGCGCATTCACTCTTTCAAATCAGCAGATCCTGGCCGCATAATCGCCTTTATGGAGGCTAAGACGGTCTGGCATCCAATCGGCTTGTAGCCCCTTAAACCATTAAGAATTAATGGTTTTTAGCCACAAATCTTGGACGCCTTCTACATCTAGATCCAAGGTAACTCGCACCTTTGCTGAGTCCTCAAGATCCAAAGGTTCAAGCTCCCTTAAGAATGCGTCGCGGCGATCAACAATTGTTTGACCACGCGCAGGACCGGCAGAGGTATCTACAACAACATCAAACATCTCGGTTGTAAATAGATCTGGACGAATTACGCTGGCAACTGCCCCGTAATCACCTAGGGTCACCGGAGAAACTCCAAGACGTTCCATAAATGCCAATGCAAGAGAGCCACCAAATTGTGAAGCTGGATTACTTGAACTCTGCATCTGTGTCGCTTGTTCGCGTGTAATACCAGGTCGCATAAAGACATCTAAGCCATACATGGTGATTGGAACTCCACTTTGGAAAACAATTGCAGCAGCTTCAGGATCATGCCAAACATTAAACTCTGCAGCGGCGGTTGCATTACCAGCTGATGCTGATCCTCCCATTAAAACAATTCGGTGAACCTTTTTTGCAGTTTCCGGAAAGGCGCGCAAAAACAATGCAATGTTGGTTAATGGCGCTAAAGGAACAATCGTCACCGGCTCCTTAGATTGCTCAATTAAATCTCTGAGTAGCTCAACAGCTGTTCGAGAGTCAACCTTTCGGCTTGAAGGTGCAATCCCTAAATCACCCATGCCATCTGCGCCATGCACGTATTCGGCATACTGACTCTTTCCCAAGAGCGGCTTGATCGCACCACGAGCCACTGGAATATCCCCAGCACCTGCAGCATCAAGAACCTTGAAGGTGTTTGCTACAACCTGATCAACATTGGTGTTTCCATCGACACATGTAATTCCCAATAAGTTGATATCGGGATGGCGAGCAGCAAAGAGCACTGCGAAGGCATCATCTACACCGGTATCTACATCCAAAATGATTGAAGTTTTACTCATAAGCGCTAGCCTAGCGGTATGCAATCTAAAGGAGTACAACCGGCGGTTATCGCAGTTGTAGGCAGTGCAATGATGGATTTGACCGCCTACGCCGATGTACTGCCAGAGCCCGGCCAAACCCTAGCGGGCCAGCTTTTCACCACAGGTTTTGGTGGAAAAGGTGCCAATCAAGCTGTAATGGCGGCTCACTGTGGTGCTCAAGTTCACTTCATTGGAAAGCTTGGTGATGATGTATTTGGCTCGGCCATTGCTGAGAACTTTGTCAAGGTTGGAATCGATTCTCAATTTGTTGAAACTAGCTCGACTCCAAATGGTGTTGCCCATATCTGGGTAGATGGAAATGGCGAAAACCGGATCATTATTATTCCTGGTGCAAATCATGAGATCGAGATTTCAAAGGCGGTTGAGGCGATTAACTCAATCGCAGGACTATCGGTTGTTGTTGCACAGTGTGAAATCAAGCAAGAGGTCACACTTGCAGCTTTTAAGGCGGCAAAGCTTCGCGGCTGTACCACTGTTTTAAATCCTGCCCCTTATCAAGAAATATCTGCAGAGTTATTGGCTCTATGCGATTGGATCATCCCCAATGAAACTGAGTTCAGAGAGCTACATGGTGAGCTTCCAACTAGTGATGAGATCTTAAAGAGCTTTAGACCCGGTAAGAGTTCGATTGTGACCCTCGGAAGTAAGGGCGCGGTGTATGTATCTCCTGATGGACAACTACATCGTGTATCTGCCCCACAAGTCAGCGCGGTTGATACAACCGGTGCTGGCGATGCCTTTGTTGGCAGCTTTGCTTATGGTTTGGCTAGTGGAAAAGATCCAGTTGAAGCGATGAAGTTGGGTATTGCGATTGCTTCATTGAGTGTGACCCGAAAAGGGGCACAATCTTCATATCCAGATCAAACAGAGATAGCAACGCTTTCATAGCCACGCAAAACAAAGGTGGGTCTTCTAATAGGTTCTGCGGCCAAGGCCATCGTTGGGTACTTTTCCCATAGCGCCGGAAGTGAAACACTCATTTCGAGTCGAGCAAGTGGTGCTCCTAAGCAAAAGTGAATACCTGCGCCAAAGCCGATGTGAGGGTTTGGATCACGGGTTAAATCCATGGTGTCAGGGGCTGAAAACACTGTTTCATCACGGTTTGCAGAGCCAATCAAAGCTGCGATCTTTTGCCCCTCTTGAATCTGCACTCCCCCAATTTCAGTATCTGCGGTAGCGGTTCTTTCAAAGAGATGAAGAGGAGCATCAAAGCGCATGAACTCTTCAAGTGCTGTATCTGTAATCTCTCGTGGAGTTTCACGCAATAGCTTTACCTGATCTGGACGCTGAAGTGCGGCGACCATGCCATTACCAAAGGCGTTCACACTTGCTTCATGGCCGGCGTTCAAAAGCAAAATACAGGTAGCAACTAGCTCTTGCATGTTGAGCTTTTCACCATTTTCTTCAACACTTGCCAAATCAGAGATCAAATCTTGACCTGGATTCTTTTTTCGACTCTCGGCTAAATCGCGCACATACTGAGCAAACTCACTGGCTGCTAACTTTGCTTCAGCTTGGTACTGCGCAGATGGATTAACCTCGTACATCTTCACAATCGCTTGTGACCATGGTCGAAGTAGATGTTCCTCTGACTCTGGAAAGCCAAGTAAGTCAGCGATAATTCTGACCGGCAAAGGTTCGGCGTAATCTGCGATTAAATCAAAGTTTTCGCCAGCCTTTACCTTTTGTTCAATCCCATCAAGCAACTGATCTGTAATACGAGCAACTGCAGGACGCATTCCTTCAATCTTCTGGCGATTAAATGCTTTAGCAACTAGCGAACGCAATCGGGTGTGCTTTGGTGGTTCGCTATCCAAGATTGAATCTGCGTGAAGCCAGTTGAAAATCTCCCACTCAAACTCAGGGCTCTTTTCCTTGAAGATTCTTCCTAAAGATTTATTGCGGAAAACATCATTGGCATCTGGGTGGCGAGCGGCAAGGAAGATTTGCATTCCCTCATGCCAGACCGGTCCTGGTGCATCACGCAATACCTTTAACGCCGGGTATGGATCTGCAACAAAGTGTGGATCGGTGAAATCAATCATGAAGCAGATGAAACCTTGGCATATCCCGGCTTAATGATGTGATCGATGATCTGTAAACGCTCCTGATAAGGGATAAATGCGCTCTTCATAGCGTTAATTGTGACCCTTTGTAGCTCTGCAAAATCCCAATTAAAGGCCTTTACCGCCTCCTCCATTTCAAAGGACAGGGAGGTTTGGCTCATTAATCGATTGTCGGTGTTTAAGGTGACTCGGAATCGAAGCTTTGCCAGCGCACCGATTGGGTGTTCGGCATAACTTGCTGCAGCACCTGTTTGTAGATTTGATGTTGGGCACAGCTCTAATGGAATTCGACGATCGCGAACATAAGATGCAAGTCGACCTAACTTTGGCTCTGGACCAGAAAAATCGATGTCATCGATAATTCGAACACCGTGTCCTAGTCGTTCTGCTCCGCAGAGTTGGATCGCTTCCCAGATGGAGGGGAGTCCATACGCTTCGCCAGCATGGATAGTAAAATGGGCATTTTCTTTACGAAGATAATCAAAAGTATCTTTTTGATCAGACGGCGGGAAACCATCTTCAGGACCAGCGATATCAAAGCCTACGACTCCTTTGTCTCGGTACTTAACTACTAACTCTGCAACCTCTTGAGATTTCTTGTTTTGACGCATTCCACACAAAAGTGATCGAACCACAATGGTGAAACCTTCTGCCTTTGCTTGCTGCATTCCCAACTCATAACCCTCTAATGTCGCTTCAACAACATCAGACATTGCTAATCCTTTTTCGGTAAAGAGTTCGGGTGCGCCGCGAACTTCGGCGTAGACAACACCATCACGTGCCAGATCTAGCGCACACTCTTTAGCAACTCGAACAATGTCCTCTTTGCGCTGCATAACGGCGATGGTGTGTGAAAAAGTCTCAAGGTAGCGAACTAATGATCCAGAGTCACATGCTTCGCGGAACCAGGTTGCCAGCTCTGCTGCATCATGAGTTGGAAGTGCGGTGTATCCGATCTCCTGCGCGATATCGATAATTGTTTGCGGACGTAATCCACCATCTAAGTGATCATGCAGCATCACCTTCGGAACAACTTTGATCTGCTCCTTGGTTGGAATGCTGTTCATGCTCATCTGGTGTGCCCCTTAATCAACGATACGTTCAACAATAAGCGGAAGGCGATCGATTCCGCCAACTGGCATATCTCCTATGGTTACAGAGTTCTCGAGAGACTCCAAGGCGCGGGTAAAGGCGGCTGGGGTGTCTGTATGGAGCGTATAAAGGGGTGCGCCAGCGGCGATTACCTCGCCCGGCTTTGCATGGATCTCAATGCCAGCACCTGCCTGAACCGCCTCCCCTTGGCGGGATCGGCCTGCCCCTAGTCGCCATGCCGCCATGCCGACCTTCATCGCATCCATTGAAAGAATCGTTCCACCGCTCTGGGCGGTCACAACTGTATTTTCGCGAGCAACTGGAAGCTTTGCATCGGGATCTCCACCTTGTGCAGAAATCATCTGGCGCCAAACATCCATCGCTTTTCCATTTTTCAAAGCAGCCGCTGGATCTGCACCCTTAACTCCTGCAAGCTCTAACATCTCTTGCGCAAGTAAAACCGTTAACTCAACAATATCTGCCGGTCCCCCACCTGCGAGAACTTCAACTGATTCGCGAACCTCTAACGCATTTCCTGCGGTCAGCCCTAGTGGAACATCCATAGCGGTTACAAGCGCCAGAGTTTTTACTCCTGCACGTTTTCCTAAGCCAACCATTACATGTGCGAGCTCTTTGGCTTTAGCTGGATCACTCATAAAAGCACCTGCGCCAGTTTTTACATCCAAAACTAATGCACTTGTTCCTTCAGCAATTTTCTTGCTCATGATTGAAGATGCAATAAGTGGAATTGCCTCAACCGTTGCAGTTACATCTCGCAGTGCATACAACTTTTTGTCAGCTGGAGCCAAGCCAGCACCTGCTGCACAGATAACCGCACCGC
>CALMBJ010000237.1 GCA_937860175.1 uncultured Actinomycetes bacterium | reverse complement strand
CATGAGTTTGAAGTCAGGCGCTTGAGTAACTTTGATGCGGTAAGCATCATTAGAACTGGTGCCACCAAAAAGAAAGTTGTAATCAGTAATTGAACCTTGCCCAAGAAAAACACTGACGCTGTTGCAGTTATTGCAACCCAGGTAGGGGTAGCAATAGATGAGCCCATACCTACTTGGTGCCACGATTCAAAGTATGTGCGCCATAAATCCGTTGCACCAGCTGGCGAGATAGGAAGGGCTCCCCCGACAAGTGCACCGAATCGGTTTCGTGAAAAGAGCACGGTAATCAAGATGATTAATGAGAATCCGATTACCTCTGGACGCTTGAAAAAGCTTAACCAGTTATTGGTGTTTACCGGAGTTAACAAATCCTCATCTTCATTTGCATCCAAAACTGAAGAGGTCAGTACTTGATTATCTTCAGGAAATATTTTGGCACGTAATTGATCAACAAAACCTTCAGATGCCAGGCGAATCTGAGACCAACGTGGTGGAATAAACTCTGCAACAACTCGTGCTGAAACAAATCTCTGTTTCTTGCGCAGCTTTCGCGCAGCAATAATCGAACCGGGCCTGACGATTACCGCGCCAACGGCCAGAATTTCATCTGCGGCATAGCCTGGAAGTTTTGCTAATAAGTAGCCAATAGCTCGTGCAACCGCCGTTCCGAAAAGTTGAAGAGCGATCCAGGGCAGAATCCACCAAGAAGAGTTCGCCAGCAAAACATAAGCAGCGTTGCGTCGATCTAGAAGCAAGGGTCTGTGAAGAAATGCACCATCGACTTCAACTATGCGACGCTCTGTTGCAGAGGCTTGGGCGTGAAAGGCAACCGCAGCTGTTGCAACCAGAACTGAATGACCAGCTGCGCGTGCACGCCATCCAAAATCCACATCATCTCTAAAGAGAGTCAGATTGGGATCTAGCCCGCCAAGCTCTTCAAAAACATCACGTCGAATTAGCGCTCCTGCAGTACTAACAGCTAAAACATCGTGGTTACCGTCATGTTGGCCTTGGTCATACTCCAACGGCTCAAGGCCGGTCCAACGTGCACCATTTCCGGCGATGCTAACTCCAGCTTCAAGCAAATGTGTTCTGTCATGCCAGCCCAATAACTTTGGCCCAACCATTACAACTTGTGGTCGATCATCAATCGCACTTAACAACTCAGCGAGCGCAGTTGGAGCAGGAGCACAATCATCGTGGATCAACCAGATCCATTCATGCTCAACTGCATTTGGCAACTTACTGACAGCTAATGAAACCGCTTGGCCAAAACCTGTTTCTACATCTGCAGAAACAAATGGGATTCGAGCAGACTTTAAAAGTTTTGTAGATGCATCCTGCGAGCCGGTATCGACAGCGGTGATTAAATCGATTGGTCGCGTTTGAGAGGTTAGCGCTGCAACAACTTCGGGTAACCACACCGCTCCATTGTGGGAAACAAGAACAGCGGTTACACGATGCTTATCGACTGCGGCTTGGGAAGCCATAGGTATAACTCACTTTCTCGTTAGAGAAATGTGAACCTTACGCAGTACGACGCTTTAGGCGACGACGCTCACGCTCTGAGAGGCCGCCCCAAATTCCGAAGCGCTCATCATGGGCTAGTGCGTACTCAAGACACTCTGAACGAACATCGCATGAAAGACATACGCGCTTTGCTTCGCGAGTTGAGCCACCCTTTTCTGGGAAGAAGGCCTCTGGATCAGTTTGCGCACACAGAGCGCGCTCCTGCCATGAAAGCTCCATGTTTTCGCCAGATGCGAGAGTGATTGTTGGACCTGAAGTGGGGATTGGGGAGTTCTGGGCTGCGGGTTGAATCGGCATAACGTCGATGCTCCATTAGCTAGATCTTGTCTCATCCCTCTTGGAAAAGACTTTCTTAAGAGTGAATTACACGCTTGTAACTCCCTCATGTCAAGCCCGAGAAATGGAATTTACGCCTGAACTACTGAGGAATCGGAAGAATTTCGCCCTTTGTGACAAAAGATGAGCCTATTTTCGCCTCATTTGCCACCGATGCCCCTGCCGCCACAAATGAGTTGCTGATGACCGCATCGCTGCCAATCACCGCTCCTGCCTCAATAATCGAGCCATCGATCCGTGCACCGGCTGCCACTGAACTTCCGCGACCAATGCAGCTTCCACCTGTGATCACAGCTGTGGAATCAACGCTGGCACCTGGCATGACTAAACCAGGGCCGCTACGAAGAACAATATCTGTAGATGCCTTGAGCAACGCTTTTGGCGTTCCGATATCCAGCCAATAGGCATTTTCTAAATAACCAAAAACCTTTGCACCATTGCTGACTAACGTAGGAAAGGTTTCACGTTCAACAGAAACCACAGTGTCTAATGGAATTGATGAAATAACTCGTGGATTAAATACATAACATCCTGCATTGATTTGATTGGTGACTGGGTTTTCCATTTTCTCAAGAAACGCTGTAACTCTGCCATCAGAATCGGTTGGAACACAGCCAAATGCACGAGCATCTTGAACCTGAGTTAAGTGCAAGGTCACATCGGCATCATGTGCTTCATGTTGGCGAATCTGTTCCGTTAAGTCATGTGAACTCAAAACATCGCCATTGAGAATTACTACCGACTCTTGGGTATCAAGTAGTTGTGCAGCATTGCGAATCGCGCCACCAGTACCTAAAGGCTCTTTCTCAACAGCATATTTAATGCTCATCCCCCACTGTGATCCATCTCCAAAGTAGGGAGTGAAAACATCTGAAAGGTATGAAGTTGCTAAAACAACCTGGGTTATTCCAGCTTTTTTCGCCATCATTAACTGATGTTCGGTAACTGGTAAACCTGCAACTGTAAGCATGGGTTTTGGAGTATTGCGGGTTAATGGCATTAGGCGGGTGCCAAAGCCACCAACTAAAAGAATTGCTACCGCCACTTTTATGCCTTCAAACGTTGAACAGCATCTGCGATCTGTGCATCAGAGGCTGTCATGGCAATGCGAATGTGATTAGCGCCGAGTGAGCCATAGAAGCTTCCTGGTGTAGCCAGAATTCCACGCTCGGCAAGCCAGGCAACACTTGTCCAGGCATCTTCATTACGTGTGCACCATAGATACAAACCAGAATCACTAAATTCAACTGTAAAGCCGGCAGCTGCAAGGGCTGGACGCATCGCATCTTTGCGGGCGTTATAGCGAGCGCGTTGCTGCGCAACATGATCATCATCTGCAAGTGCAACGGTCATCGCCTTTTGAACTGGCAGAGGAACCATCATTCCTCCATGCTTTCTAATCTCACGAATTCGAGCGATAAGAGCAGAGTCTCCGACTAAAAAGGCGGCGCGATATCCAGCCATTGAAGAACGCTTTGATAGTGAGTGCACCGCAAGAATATTTGTGTTGTCTCCACCCGTTTGCGACAAGACAGATACAGAGTGAGCGGTTTGATCAAACTCGAGATAACACTCATCGGAGATCAAAACTGATTTATTCTCACGAGACCATTGAATGCAACTCTTTACCTCTTCAACGCTATGTACTCTTCCAGTTGGATTAGAAGGAGAGTTCAACCATGCTAAATCCGCTGCTGGCCAATGCGCTGCATCAATTGCAACGGGAACAGAATCCGCACCCGCTAGCACCGCTCCAACGTGATAAGTCGGATAAGCAATTTCAGGAATTAACACCGAAGTTGATTCAAGATAGGTTGGAAGCCAAGCAACTAACTCCTTGGACCCGATTAAAGGCAGGACATCAAAATCACCAGTTGCGCCTAATCGTTCAATCGCCCACTTCTTTATCGCTGCGCGAAGTTCTGCGGTACCAGCGGTGACTGGGTAACTTGGAGAGTTAGATGCATCGCGCAAAGCTTTCTGAATAAATTCAGGGGTTGGATCTACAGGGGTTCCTTGTGACAGGTCGATGATCCCTTGTGGATGTGAACGAGCCTTTTCACCGTACGGCGCTAACGCATCCCATGGAAAATCTGGGAGCTGGGCACGCAATGGTTACTCGCTCTTTGGTGGTCGCGCTGCGATTGAAGCGTGATCTGTGCCAGTTGGGCCAACCTTGCTTGCTCCACCTGGAGAACCGATTTCAATGAAGAACTCTGTGTTGACCTTGCCAAACTCTTTCCACTGACCAGGAACATCATCTTCGTAGTAGATAGCTTCTACTGGGCAGACCGGCTCACATGCACCGCAATCGACGCACTCATCTGGCTGGATGTAGAGCATTCGATCGCCCTCATAAATGCAATCCACGGGACATTCTTCGATGCAGGACTTATCTTTTACATCGACGCATGGGTCTGCGATCACATAGGTCACGAGCGGCCTCCAAGGTGTGGGACTGGTATCTAGCGGGATTCTAATGGCAAGTATCACCACAGCGCGATATTTACCGCTAGTCGATATTTAGCGGTGGGCTTATCGTTGTCACATGCCAACAGAGCTTGAATCTCAATTTAGCGATCTCATTGGCCAACGGGTATCTATCCGGCTTCATGAAGCCCAAGGAGGCTTCCGTGACATTTTGGGGCATCTGCTTACCCCTTACTCATTGCGAAATAAGCGTGGAGAGGTAATTGAATTCTCTCATAGTGAGATTTTTGTATGGAGAAAGGTGATTGAGAAGCAATGAAGTTATATGACACTCAATCCCGCGGCCTCAAAGAGGTTAATGTAGAAAAAGAAGAAGTTCGAATGTACTGCTGTGGGCCAACTGTGTATCGAGATGCACATGTTGGAAATTTACGAACCTTCTTGCTCTCAGATCTAATCGCTCGCATTGTTCGACTCAATGGTTCACAGCCGCGCTTGATTCAAAACATCACCGATGTCGGACACATGTCAGAAGATTTCATCAATGACGACAAAATGTTGAGCCAGGCAAAGTTGGAAAAAGTTGATCCATTTGAGATCGCACGAAAGTATGAACAACGCTTTCACACAGATTTAGCAGCACTTAACGTTCAACCCGCAACTGCTTATCCAAGAGCAAGTGAAAGCATTGAGATGATGCTGAGCCTTATCAGCAGATTGATCGATGCTGGCTTTGCCTACGTTGGTAGTGATTCATCGGTGTACTTCAGCGCTGAGAAGTTTAAGAGTTACGGTGCAATTAGCGGTAACAAGCTTGATGCCTTAAAGCCAGGACATCGTTATGAATACACCGAAGATGGTGCAAAAAGGTTTCATGCAGATTGGGCGTTATGGAAAGCTGCAGGAGATCGAACAGAGATGGTCTGGGATTCTCCGTGGGGTAAAGGCTTTCCTGGTTGGCATATTGAATGTTCAGCGATGTCTATGAAATTACTTGATGGACATGTTGATATTCATGTGGGTGGCATTGATCTTCGCTTTCCACACCATGAAAATGAGCGTGCTCAATCCAACGCCTTGATTAATAAGGAGGCGGTGGATCTTTGGGTCCATGGCGAGCATCTGCTCTTTGAGGGTAAGAAGATGTCGAAGAGCTCCGGAAATGTTGTACTGCTCAGTGATGTTATTGCTCGCGGAATTGATCCCTTAGCTCTTCGCCTTTGCTTCCTTGAGAACAAGTATCGATCTCAAATGGATCTGACCTGGAACGCTATTGAGGCTGCAAATGAGACCCTCAAACGTTGGCGCACCAAGATGGGTCACTGGTCTACCGATGATTCAATCAGTATCGACCCCGAAATCGAGCAGGCCTTTAACGCCGATGTTGATACTCCCCGCGTGGTTATGCGTTTAAGAGAGATTGAAAAGGATGATTCACACAACAAGGCGGCTGTATTTCGTTATGCAGATCAAGTATTGGCTCTCGATCTAAATCGCCCAATTGAAGAAAGAGTTCTAACTCCTGAGATGAAAACGCTTTTGGAAGATAGAGCGCTTGCTCGCAATGAAAAACGATGGGCAGACAGCGATGCGCTACGTGTTGAGTTAGAAAACTTGGGGTTGAGCATTAAAGATACCCCCGAAGGGCAGATCTGGAGTTAAAGCGGTGTCACAATTGCAATAACAATTGCAATGAATCCAAAGTTAATCAGTGACATACCGATTGCATCACCTTGAATCAAATACTCTTCATTTAGCCCTGGGAAACCAGCACGCAGTACTACTAAAGACCATGCAATAGATGCGATGAATTTGTAAGAGCGCTTTCCCCACAATCTTCCTGTCGCCCAAATACCTGCCGCTGTTGCAACCAAGGAAAGAATTAATCCAACGGGTGGAAAGAAGCTATGAATAAAGATTGAGCTTGCACCTAGTACTGCGCCAATCAAAAGCGCGTAAACAAACTTCATTACAGTGTGATTCCAGAGGTGAGATCTGTTTCGCGGCCGTGGGCATCAAAGGGTTCACTTTTTGTACCCTTTACTAAGGTGTAGTACTCATCTCCCCAGATCTGTAAACCTAAGTTGTTAGACAGGGCAAAGAAAGGGCCATCCAGCGAGATCTGTGTTTCATGAGCTTTCATCGCTTCCATCTTTGCATCAACATATGCGCCGCCATCAATCAAGGTTGTTACAAACTCATCATCCTTTGCAAAAGGCAGGTCATCGACACTTTCTGCTCCAAA
Source organism: uncultured Actinomycetes bacterium (assembly GCA_937860175.1). Taxonomy (GTDB): domain Bacteria; phylum Actinomycetota; class Actinomycetes; order Nanopelagicales; family Nanopelagicaceae; genus Planktophila. Next base: position 3,395 of record CALMBJ010000237.1, on the reverse strand, counting down.
AAAGTCTGAGCCAATCTCTTTCATCTTTGCAATGCCTTCAGCCAAAACAGATTTGGGCATTGTGTTCCAGTAAATCTTTTGAATACTCCAAGTAGATAGTTCGGATGCTCTCATGGCAACACGATGTGCCTGAATGTGATCAGGGTGTCCGTATCCACCAATTTCATCATAAGTAATAAGAATGTGCGGCTTCACTTCATCAATGATTGAAACCAAGATTTTGGCTGCCTCATCAACATCTGCTTGCCAGAAAACATCGGGGCGATTGTTTGGTTCAGTTCCCATCATTCCGCTATCGCGAAATTTGATTGATGGAGCTCCCAAGAATCGATGGTCAGTTATTCCAAGAGCTTTCATCGCATTTGCAAGTTCTACCTCGCGATGAGTTCCAAGTTGATCTTTTTCACTACTTGCTAAATGTGAAAGGGAAGGGACTAAAACTTCACCTTCTTCGCCACGAGTACAGGTGACAAGCGTGACTTGAGCCCCACGATCGGCATACATAGCCATTGTTGCCCCGTTATTGATGGTTTCATCATCAGGATGTGCATGCACGAGCAGGATGCGGAATCCTTCATAGGAGCGGTTCATGATTGGTAATTCTGCCGTACGATTAGACCAATGAGTAACGTAGACACCAGCAACAAGGCTCGCTTGCCTCGCGATGAGCGCCGAGCATTATTGCTATCTGCCGCGCTTGAAGTCTTCACCACCGCTGGGTACCACTCAGCTGCTATGGATGAGATCGCAGATCGTGCAAATGTCTCAAAGCCTGTTTTGTATCAGCACTTTCCCTCAAAGTTAGAGCTGTACCTGGCGGTTTTAGATTTACACATTGATTCATTGGTTTTTGAGATCCAAAAGGCAATCGCTTCTACCCCTGACAATAAAGATCGTGTGCATGCAACAGTTGACGCATACTTCGCTTTTATTGAAAGAGAGGGTGAAGCTTTCCGATTGCTTTTTGAAAGCGATATGAGCGTTGAACCACAGGTTCATGAGCGCTTGAATCGAATGACTTACGACTGTGCAGCTGCTGCAAGTGCGGTAATTGCAATTGATACAGGCCTATCAAAAGAGGCATCGATGCTTTTGGGTGTTGGAATGATTGGTTATGCGCAAGTAACTGCTCGTCACTGGCTCGAACGAGATAGCAAGTTGAGTCGACAGGATGCTGTGACCTTGGTTTACAGCCTCATGTGGCGAGGCATTTCAGGTTTTCCACGCAATTAAAATCGTTAGGATTAAATAAATATGTCACCAACATTTGCAGAGTTGCCCCTGCGCAGCCAAACTATTGAGGCGCTTCATGCTCATGGCTTTCTTGCACCTTTTGCCATCCAAGAGATGGTTCTACCTATAGCACTTGCCGATGGTGATGTTATCGGGCAAGCAAAAACCGGAACTGGAAAGACTCTTGCATTTGGTATTCCTGTCATTGAGCGCGTGATCGCACCACAAGATGTCGAGTGGGCAGATTTTGCCAATAAAGGTATGCCTCAAGTTTTGATCGTTGTTCCTACTCGCGAGCTATGTACTCAGGTAACCCGAGACATTGAAGAGCTTGCCGCAAACCGCGGAATTCGCACAGTTGCTGTTTATGGTGGCCGTGCATTTGAGCCTCAGATTGAAGCGCTGCAGGCAGGTGTTGAAATTGTTGTTGGAACACCTGGTCGCTTGCTCGATCTTTCACGTCAAGGCCAGCTCAAGCTAAAAGAGGTATCTCGTTTGGTGCTCGATGAAGCAGATGAGATGTTGGATCTTGGATTTTTACCAGATGTGGAAAAGATCTTGTCTAGCACTCCAAATCGTGCGCAAACTATGTTGTTTTCAGCAACTATGCCGGGAGACATTATCGCCCTTGCTCGTCGCTTCATGAATCAGCCAATTCATATTCGCACTCAAGACAGCGAAGATGAAGGTTCTGTAGTTACGCGAATCAAGCAACATGTTTTGCGAGCACATGCACTAGATAAAATCGAAATGCTTGCCCGAATCTTGCAGGCCGATGGTCGCGGACCAACCATGGTTTTCTGTCGCACTAAGCGCACCGCTCAAAAGACCGCTGAAGATTTAATCGAAAGAGGCTTCAAAGCTGCACCAATTCATGGTGATCTCGGACAAAGCGCACGCGAAAAAGCTTTAAGTGATTTCAAGGCAGGAAAGTCAGATGTCTTGGTTGCAACAGATGTTGCAGCACGCGGAATTGATATCGATGGAATTACACACGTAATCAATTATCAATGCCCAGAGGATGAAAAGACTTATGTTCACCGCGTAGGACGTACTGCACGTGCAGGTGCGCATGGAATCGCTGTCACCTTTGTTGATTGGGATGAGCTAGCACGTTGGAAGATGATTGATCAGGCCTTAACACTTGGTCTTGGTGAGCCAGAAGAGACATACTCATCATCAGAACACCTTTACGAGATGCTAAGTATTCCTGCAGGATCAACGGGTCGAATGGTTAAGGCTAAGCCGGCTGCAAAGGTTGAGAGCAAAGAATCTCGACCTGCTAAGGCAAAGCAAGATGCTCCTAAGCCGCGCACAGAAAGAACCCGTACGCGTACTAAAAAGTTTAAAGAGAGCTAACCGGCAACAAAGACGCGAATCGCATCTACAAGCATTTGTACTGCGATAGCTGCAAGCAATAAACCTGCAATTCGCGCGACCAGCGTTACACCTGACTCCTTGATCACCTTCAGAATTGTCGTCGAAGCCATGAGCACAACTGCAATTGCGACATGAACGGCAACAACTGCTGCGGCAAGGCCCGCCATCATGGCTCCAGAGTCTGCCTGTTGCACGAAGATCATTGTTGCAACAATTGCTCCGGGTCCTGCAAGTAATGGAGTTCCCAGTGGAACTAAGGCCACATTGGTATCTCCTTCATCACCAAATTTCTTTGAGTTTCCAGTTAGTAGCTCAAGTGCAACAAGGAGTAATAACAACGCACCGGCAGCTTGCAGCGCTTCCATCGAGATCTTTAAGTAGTTCAAGATTGCTTGGCCAAAGATTGCAAATAAAGAGATAACGAGTAAAGACACTGCAGCGGCCTGAACAGCAAGAACCCGCTTTACCTTAGCGCTCTTATCTGCAACCAATCCCAAAAAGATTGGTGCGGCACCAGGTGGATCCATGATCACAAACAAGGTGACAAAGGATTGAAGAGCAAATGTAATTGCGCTGATGTCATTCACGCTGAAACCACCCTTCGAGCATTGGCTTGTGACTCTAACTTCTCCCATTGTTCCCTATGAGTGTGGTTTTCTGCTAATGAGTTTAGTTTTCCGGTGCCGTGATAGTCACTGCTTCCGGTGATCACAAGATCTAAATCCCGTGCAATTGTCCTTAACATCTGTCTCTTATACACATCTCCGAGCCCACGAGACAGG
>CALMBJ010000236.1 GCA_937860175.1 uncultured Actinomycetes bacterium | reverse complement strand
CAATTGATTCCATTTGTACATCAATTGGTTCCAACTGTAGATATTGCCAATAAGAAAGTCGTGGTTATTCCACCAGATATAACAGGGGTCATGAAATGAAGATTGATGCAGTAACAATCTTTCCAGATTACTTTGCGCCGCTGCAGTTATCTTTACTTGGAAAAGCACAGGAGCAAGGCTTGGTTGAGTTTGGGATCCATGATCTGCGCTCATTTTCAACTGATAATCACAATACAGTTGATGACACTCCTTATGGTGGCGGCGCCGGAATGGTGATGCTCCCTGAAGTTTGGGGAAAAGCTCTTGATCCATTGATGACACATGAGACCGATCTGATTATTTTGACCCCAGCAGGTAAGAGATTTGATCAACCAATGGCAGTGCATTTTTCAGAGTCAAAGCACCTCGTATTTGCATGTGGTCGTTATGAAGGTATCGATGATCGAGTGCGTCAACATTACGAAGCCAAGAATTACCGCGTTCATGAAGTCTCAATCGGAGACTATGTGCTGGGTGGGGGAGAAGTTGCATCACTTGTAATGATTGAAGCGATCACTCGTTTAATTCCAGGTGTTCTAGGAAACCCCGATTCATTGGCTGAAGAATCACACAATGAGGAGGGCTATCTGGAGTATCCAAACTTCACGAAGCCTTCAGTGTGGCGCGATCTTGAAGTCCCACCAGTTTTGCTCAGCGGAAATCATGGTGAAATTGCAAAGTGGCGCGCAGCTCAAGCCGCTGAGCGCGCAAAGAAGAATCGCTAGCCATCAAGTAGAGTTGACCTATGTGCAGATTGCTAGCTTTTACATCGATCGAACGTAAGAGTTTTTACGATGTGGTGGGCTCAGATTTCGAAAAATTTGTGGCACTGTCAGCCGAACACAAAGATGGTTGGGGCATCGGCTACGAAGGCGAAGTTATCAAGGACATCAAGGCGGCTCAAGATAGCCAGCTTCTAGCTGATACTGGCCAGAGTCTGGAAACTAGTGGAGCGCTATTTCACTTACGTCTTGCTTCAAAGGGAATCACTGTAGATATAGATAACAACCATCCATTTACCCATGGAACTACAACCTTCATGCATAACGGCACAATTCGTCCATCTGATACCGCAGAGCAGTTCATCAGCGAGAAGTACAAGGCTTTGATTACAGGCACTACTGACAGCGAGCGATTCTTTTACGCGCTCTTGTCTCAGGTTGATGAACTCGGTCTAGTCGAGGGTGCTAGAAAAACCGTTAACTTGATCCGCGCAATTGCAGATTACTCGGCCCTAAACATCATGGTTCAGACGCCTGACACCCTGATCGCAATTTGTGAGTTCAATGAGGATAACAAGAGCGAATGGAGCGGTCCTGATCATTATGAACTGCGCTTTGCAAAGCGCGGCGAAGATTTCCTTGTAGCGTCGACTGGTTGGGGTAACTCTGATTGGCAGCACTTAGATAACCATCAGATGTTGGTTATCAACCGTTCAACTCTTGAGTACTCAATCTCTTCGCTATGACCCGTACCTATACAGTCGAAACCTACGGCTGCCAGATGAATGTCCATGACTCTGAGAGAATCTCAGGGTTATTGGATGAGGCTGGTTTCATTCCTGCATCTAAGGGAGAACAAGCCGACATAGTTGTCTTTAATACCTGCGCTGTGCGCGAAAATGCAGATAACAAGCTTTATGGAAATCTCAGCTTTCTGGCTCCCATTAAAAAAGCCAACCCCAACATGCAGATTGCAGTTGGCGGATGTCTTGCACAAAAAGATCAAGCCACGATTTTGAAAAAGGCTCCATATGTTGATGTTGTTTTCGGCACGCACAATGTGGGTTCACTGCCAGTTTTATTGGAACGAGCACGTATTGAGGAAGAGTCTCAGATTGAAATTTTGGAGGCGCTAGAACACTTTCCTTCCACCTTGCCAGCTCGACGTTTATCGGCCTTTTCATCATGGGTATCGGTCTCTGTTGGATGTAACAACACATGCACTTTTTGTATCGTCCCAGCGCTACGCGGAATTGAAAAGGATCGAAGCGAAGCTGATATTTTGTCTGAAGTGAAGGCCCTTGTAGACCAAGGCGTCATTGAAATTACCTTGCTTGGTCAAAATGTAAATGCCTACGGGGTAGATTTTGGCGATCGCCAAGCCTTTGCCAAGTTACTGCGCAAATGTGGCGAAATTGATGGGCTCGAACGGGTTCGATTTATGTCACCGCATCCGCGTGATTTCACCGATGATGTCATTGAGGCCATGGCGCAGACACCAAATGTGATGCCACATCTTCATATGCCTTTGCAATCTGGCTCAGATCGAATCTTGCAGCAGATGCGTCGTTCTTACCGCACCGATCGTTACCTTGGAATCTTAGAGCGGGTGCGTACTGCGATTCCTCATGCTGCGATAACAACTGACATCATCGTGGGCTTCCCAGGTGAAACTGAAGATGATTTTCAAGCAACACTGGATCTGTGCAGCAAAGCTCGCTTCACCGCGGCATACACATATCAATACTCAAAGCGTCCAGGAACGCCAGCGGCAACAATGCCTGATCAAGTTGCACCTGAAGTCGTGGGTGAGCGCTACACACGTTTGCATAACCATCAACAAGGGATCTCGTTGTCAGTTAATCAAGAGGCTATTGGAACAACTCATAAGGTACTTGTCGGTGATTATGAAGGACGTCGGGATGAGGCCCAAGAACGCTTAACGGGGCGCAGCGAGGATTTCAGATTAGTTCACTTTGATAACAACTTTGTAGCACGTCCGGGTGATGAGGTCGAGGTGAAGATCCTCGAAGCATCTGCGCACTATCTGATTGGCGAACCGTTATCAGTGCGCCAAACCAGGGGAGCCCAGGCACATCAAACTCGCATTGAAAATCCAGGACCAGCAGCGACGATGCTAGGAATTCCTACGGTCAAGCGATGAGATTGATTGTAATTTGTGGAGCAACGGCAACTGGAAAAAGTGATCTTGCGGTCAGGTTAGCTCACCAGATAAACGCGGAAATCATTAACGCTGATTCAATGCAGTTGTACAAAGGTATGGACATCGGTACGGCAAAGATCACATTTGATGAGCAAAAAGGTATCGCTCACCACATGATGGATTTACTTGATGTGACTCAGGATGCAAATGTTGCCTGGTATCAACAAGAGGCACGCGCAGTGATTTCTGATATTCATGGTCGAGGAAAAGATGCCATTATCGTTGGTGGTACAGGTTTATACATCAAGGCGATATTGGATGAACTCAACTTTCCTGACACAGATCCGGTAGTTCGTGCAGAGCTTGAACTTGAGTTTGCAACAAAGGGGATAGCACCCTTATTTGAACGTTTGGAGCGGTTAGATCCTGCCGCAGCACTTGCTATCGATAAAGCCAACTCACGTCGAGTAATTCGTGCACTTGAGGTAATTAAGATAACGGGTAAGCCATTTACTGCAAACCTTCCACGAGAAGAGAGTTCACGTTATCCATTCGCTAAGCAGTTTGGCTTGGTGATGGATCGCGATTCCTTGTCCGAACGGATCTCTTTGCGGGTTGACCAAATGTGGGAAAAGGGATTAATGCAAGAGGCAGAAAAACTTTTGGCCGCCGGAATCATGCAGGGGACAACGGCCCAAAGAGCTCTGGGGTATGCACAAGTAATCGCTCAGATTGAGGGCAAGGTAACTCAAGAAGAGGCTCAGGAAGAGACAAAGCGAGCCACCCGACAGTATGCGCGCCGCCAAGAGACCTGGTTTTCTCGTGATGAACGCATTACCTGGATCTCACCGATACAGAACTCGCTCGAGCGCATCCTTGAATCGATAAACTATCTCAATGATTGCAACATATGGCCACGGTACCGAAAACGACCTGTCTCTTATACACATCTCCGAGCCCA
>CALMBJ010000235.1 GCA_937860175.1 uncultured Actinomycetes bacterium | reverse complement strand
GTAGATCGTCGGCAGCGTCAGATGTGTATAAGAGACAGGATTTGATGTTTTCCTAGCCCCTGAATTCTACGCGTAGGTGAAATATTCAGACGATCCATAAGTGAAACTGCACGAATCTTTCCGACACCGGTTAGGGATTCTAGAAGCTCTTTTACGCGCATCTTTGCCACGGCATCCTCATCCTGGGCAAGGTGGAGAACATCATCGATAGTAAGTGAGCCGCTCTTAATGAGAGCTTTAATCTCTGAACGACGTTTCCGAGATTGCGCCGCCTTGGCAAGAGCAGCCTGGCGCTGCTCCGCGGTGAGTTGTGGAGGCGATCCCATGGGGTAAATCTAGTGGAGATTAAATTAAAGATGAGCCAATAAGTTCGGCTCTCTCGCGCATAGCTTGTGCGCCCTGACTCCAACTCTGCGTTATAGGCCTGCCAATAACCACCAGGTTTGCTCCAGCTGAAATTGCATCTTCAGGAGTCATAGTTCTTTGCTGATCATCCCCGCCAACCATCTCCAATGGGCGAACTCCGGGGGTAATTATCAGCGGGTCTACTCCGATTGCAGCACGAACAGCGAGTATCTCAAGTGGCGAACACACGATCGCTCGCGCACCACCTGCTACGGCAACCTTAGCCAAAGAGACCGCTGAATCAAGTGCCGATGATTTAAATCCAACCTCTTGAACATCGCTTTCAGACATCGAGGTCAGGATTGTTACACCAGTAATAAAGGTGTCGGGTGCTGCCTCCGCTGCTGCTTGCACCATGGAACGGCCACCTGAAGCGTGCACCGTTAAATACTTTGGACGCAGGTGTGAGATCGCTTTTGCCGCACCCTTAACTGTATGTGGAATGTCATGCAGTTTCAGATCCAGGAAGATCTCTGAATCAGTCTCGGCCTGAATAGCCTTTACTCCATCATGACCAAAGGATAGAAAGAACTCTAGGCCCAACTTAAAAACGCGGACATGTTCCTGAGTTGCGCGAACCCAATTAACAGCAACCTCTAAATCGGGGGTATCAACAGCTAAAACTATTGGGGCTTTCACTACTTACTCACCTTCCAATGGTCTGTGCGCATAACCAATCGCTTGCTTCAGGGAGGTAAATCCTCGATCGGACAAAAGTTGCTTTAGTTCATTTTGAATAGACATGATCGCCGTAGGGTTTCCAAAACTTGCGGTACCAATTGAAACACCACTTGCACCAGCCAAAATCATTTCAAGCGCATCCTTTCCAGATGCGACTCCACCCATTCCGATGATGGGTGTATTCGGGAGTGCTGCGTGTACCTGATAAACCGCTCGCACCGCGATTGGTCGAATCGCAGGACCGGATAAACCACCAGTTTTCCCACCTAAATGAGGACGCATTGTGTCAACATTGATAACCATTCCTAAAACAGTATTAATCAAGGCCAAACCGTCGGCACCTGCTTCTACTACCCCCTTTGCGATACTTACCAAATCTGTTACATCGGGTGATAACTTTGCAATTATGGGAAGTTCGCCTCCAATAGTTCTGCGAACGCCATCAATTACACGTCGAGATGCTTCGGGGTCACATGCAAAAACAAGTCCCCTGTTTTCAACATTAGGACAAGAGATATTGACCTCGATTGCACTAATACCTGACACAGATCTAAGTTTTCGAGCCAAGGTTGAGTACTCCTCAACCGTCTCCCCTGCGATCGAAACAATTATTCGAGCTTTCTGCTCAACTAGGTACGGGATGTCCTTGGCGATAAAGGCATCAATACCTGGACCTTGAAGACCAATTGAGTTAAGCATTCCGCTGGGTGTCTCGGCCATGCGTGGGGTTGCACGTCCTGCTCGAGCTTTAGACATGACAGATTTTGTAACTACGCCGCCCATATCTCTCAGGGGGAAAAACTGTGCCAGCTCTCGACCAGAACTTGCGCAACCGCTCGCGGTGAATGTAGGCGCAGGAAACCAAGCATTTCCAATTGTTGTTGAGAAATCTAAAGCGGTCATATCTGCTGACCCACCAGACTCCATTGAACCTTTGATCCATCCATTACCTGTCTCTTATACACATCTCCGAGCCCACGAGACAGGCAGAAATCT
>CALMBJ010000234.1 GCA_937860175.1 uncultured Actinomycetes bacterium | reverse complement strand
TCATTGGCTTGAGCCCATGCTGAAAGTTGCGCCAATGTTCCGCGAATTGTTTCTTCATATCGCTTAGTCATCTCGCGACAAATGGCAGCTTGGCGATCTGGCCCAAAGACATTGACGCAATCTGCCAGTGAGTCAACAAGTCTGTGGGGTGCCTCAAAGAAAACCATGGTTCGCTCTTCAAAACGAAGTTTTTCAAAGGTGGCAAGTCGAGCACCTGCAGTGCGTGGCGGAAAGCCTTCAAATGAAAAACGATCAGTTGGTAAACCTGATAAAGCAACCGCCATGGTTACAGCACTTGGTCCTGGGATAACTGAAACATCAACACCTGCTGCAATTGCATCGCGCATCAAACGAAAACCTGGATCACTAATTGTTGGCATGCCTGCATCTGAAACAACCAATACTGTTGCGCCGCTCTTGAGTTCAGCCAATAGTTCGCGGGTTCGGTCCTCTTCATTTCCTTCAAAGAAGGAGACAACTCGTGCCGTAAAGGTAGTTTCAATATCTGCACACAAGCGATGAAAGCGTCGCGAATCTTCAGCAGCGATGATAGATGCGCTTTCAATTGCATTCTTCAGGCGGCTACTTGCATCCCCAGGATTACCCAATGGAGTTGCTGCAAGGATGAGCGTCATGCCCTAATCCTCTCAGTAAATCTGCGCAAAGGCGCATACTCTTCTCCTATGGCCGCAGCAATCGCTCCACTACTGATCGCACTGGCCTCATTTGTTCTGCGTCTTGTAAATCTTGGGGCTACCAAGGGATACATCTTTGATGAGGTGTATTACGTCGATGGTGCCCGTGATCTACTCAAATACGGCGTCGAGGTAAGTGGCAGTAGCCCTGAATTCATTGTTCATCCACCGGTAGGAAAGTGGCTCATTGGCGCAGGTATTGCACTCTTTGGAGACAATGAGTTTGGGTGGCGTTTTGCTACAGCTCTTATAGGAACTCTTCTCATCCTTGTCTTTGCTCGCCTAGTCCATGTTCTTTTCTACTCACCATTACTTACCGCCTTAGGCGCAGCACTTATAGCGCTAGATGGCTTGCTCTTGGTTCACTCTCGAACAGCGCTGTTAGATCTATTCCTAACTTTTTTTGTACTAGTTGGCGTTTTGTTATGGCACCGAGATCGACATTGGTGGGCGGGTCTTGCATTTGGATTGGCGCTTGGCTGTAAATGGAGCGCGGTTTATTTCATCGCCGTAATTGCATTGATTTCGCTATACAGAATTTTAGTCAACATGGATGTTCGTGACTCATTGAGATTGATTGCAAAGAAGTTCGCGCAATATGGATTACTACCAATTGTTGTCTATGTAATTACTTGGACAGGTTGGTTTTTATCTGACCGCGGATGGGCTCGACAATCTTCTTCAAATCCATTTATTGCTTGGTTGAACTATCACTCTGAGATGCTCAACTTTCATACCGGCTTAACTGAATCACATCCATACGAGGCAAACCCTTGGAGCTGGCTTGTTATGGGTCGGCCAACCTCATTTTTCTACGATGCGCCAAATGACTGTGGTGCAAAGAGTTGTGCGCGCGAAGTGCTGGCCCTTGGCACACCGATCTTGTGGTGGATCGGAACAATTGCGATTGCGGTAGTAATTGGTTACTGGATTAAATCATTAGTAAATCGAGCTATTGATCCGGCAGCAACTATTGTCACCGTAGGAATCGTTGCTGGGTACTTGCCATGGTTCGCGATCTGTCTCTTATACACATCTGACGCTGCCGACGATCTACTCTGTGTA
>CALMBJ010000233.1 GCA_937860175.1 uncultured Actinomycetes bacterium | reverse complement strand
TCTTTGCCCAGCAAGCGGTGTGCCAATGGCGACGCCCATCTTCATCGTAATCTTTCCAGGCAACAACATGTGGCGTTGCTAATGGAATCAGCTGATCACAACCTGGGCAGCGATATGGCTTTGTTGATCCAGAACCAGTTAATCGTCTAACGATATAAATGCCATCGCTGTGCTCCTCAACGCTCTCACCTGTAGAGGCGATATTGATCTCCCGAGGTTCCTCGGGCTTTTGTCGCTTCTTTGGGTAATTTCTACGCGGGCTCACAGGTTTATTTTCTCATAGTAAAGTAACCACATGAGCCTCATCGAAGTAAAAGGCCTCACTAAACATTACGGTGATGTTCATGCCGTGCGTGGATTAGATCTAACAATCGAGCAAGGCGAGATCTTTTCTATCTTGGGCCCAAACGGTGCTGGCAAGACAACAACGGTTGAGATTCTTGAAGGCTTTAGAACACGTGATTCGGGCTCTGTTTCAGTTTTAGGTTTTGATCCCAGCACCAAGGGCCAACAATCTCGTGAATGGCGCAACAGAATCGGAATCGTTTTGCAAACCTCCGCCGATGCCGGTGATTTAACAGTTTTTGAAACAATCAATCACTTCAGCGGTTACTACTCAAACCCACGAGATGTTGAAGAGGTAATCGACTCTGTAGGTTTACAGGAAAAGAGGGATGCGCTTATTCGCAACCTTTCGGGTGGGCAGCGCAGACGACTTGATGTAGCACTGGGAATTATTGGAAATCCAGAACTTCTTTTCCTAGATGAACCAACAACCGGCTTTGACCCAGAAGCTCGGCGTGCCTTTTGGTCATTGATTAAGAAGTTACGTGCCGATGGCGCGACAATTGTGCTGACAACCCACTACCTAGATGAGGCGGAAGCACTTGCCGATCGGGTTGCAGTGATAAACAAGGGCGTCATTGTGGAAATCTCTACCCCGGCTGAACTTGGTGGAAGATCTACATCACAAGCAACCGTGCAGTGGCGAGATGGAGATCAGATTAAATCTGAAAAGACTGATAATCCAACCTCATTGGTTTCATCACTTTCAGCAAAATTCAATGGCGAAGTTCCGGAGTTAATCGTTTCTCGTCCATCACTTGAGGATATCTACCTCGAGATGATTGGAGGAGTTGATGAATAAGGTTCCATCTGCGCTTCAACTAGGAATCCGACGTGGTGGTCTAGAGATCCGGCAGTTCGCACGTCAGCGTGAATCTGTAGTTTTCACACTGTTGTTTCCAGTTATCTTGCTCGCCATTTTTGGCTCGGTATTTCAAGAAACAATTGCACCTGGAGTTACCTTTTCACAGTACTTTGTGGCTGGAATGATCGCATCGGGTCTGGTTAATACCGGTTTTCAGGCGTTAGCTATCACGATTCCGATGGAGCGTGATGTCGGTGCCTTGAAGCGTTTACGCGGAACCCCAATGCCTGCATCAAGTTACTTCATTGGTAAGGCAATTTTGATCTTTGTCAGCATGGTGATTCAGATTCTCTTGCTGTTGGGCTTTGGAGTTGCTTTCTTCGGATTGAATATGCCAACTGATTCAAGCAAGTGGCTAACCTTTGCCTGGCTAGTTTTGCTGGGCAGTGCATGTTCGACCGCACTTGGAATCGCTTTCTCTATAGTCCCAAAGAGCGGCCGTGGGGCTTCAGCTGTAGTTTCACCGATTGTCATTATTTTGCAGTTCTTTAGCGGTGTCTTCTTTGTATTCACACAACTTCCAACGTGGATGCAACAGGTAGCTGCAATCTTCCCGTTGAAGTGGCTTACTCAAGGCATGCGATCTGTCTTTCTTCCAGAATCATTTGCATCTCAAGAGGTGGCAAAGTCATGGGAGCTACAAACTACCTTTGTGGTGTTAATGATCTGGCTAGCAATCGGGGTTTACTTCAGCGTGCGCAAGTTCAAGTGGGATCGTGACTAAGAAGGTAATTGCTCTTGTTCTGGCGCTAACCCTTCTTGCGCCAGTGGCTCACTCTGCCCAGAGCTCGACAGTTGCAGCAACCAAGAAATCTAAGGTGAGTCCTTCACCATCTCCTGCTTGGCCACCCAAGGGTTTTATTAAAAGTAAAGATGGCAACACCTTTGCCAAGATTCCAACAGCCAAAGAGTTGGTTGGACTAGCCTCAAATGACAAGGTGCTCACCCGTGCCTTGGCGCGTACGGTAGATGGTGTGCCGGTATGTGAGAAGTTTTCATGTGGTGCGGTTCAGGTCGCTTCATTAACTGGTTGCACCTGGTGGGTTGTAACGGCAAATATTCGCGGGGTTGTTTCACCCGAAGATCCAACAAAGAAAATTTTTGGGACAGTTAGAACAACCCATCCTCAAACAGGACCAAAGAAGTACGCCACGATTCTTATAGTGAGCCAAGAACCAATTGAGCTAGAGCACGCAGTTTCAAGTATTAGAGCCTCATGCCGTAGAGATGTTCCGCAAGAGAGAGTTCCAGGAACAACCTACACAGTCATACCTTAGCGATTGGCTCCTGGCACCCACAGTTGGTCGCCTAGCTCTTTATTTGCATAACGAGCTAGAACAAAGAGTAGATCAGAGCAACGGTTTAGATACTTAGCGGTTAGCGGATTTACTCCACCACCAAATGCATGAATCGCAGCCCATGTGCAACGTTCTGCACGACGAACCACAGTGCGTGCAACATGTAGATGTGCCGCAGATGGAGTTCCGGATGGCAGGACAAATGAACGCAATGATTCTAGATCTGCGTTGTACTTATCGATCTGCTCTTCTAGGTAAGTAACTTGTGACTCAAGAACTCGTAGTGGTTCAAAAGCAGGAGAATCGACAACCGGAGTACAAAGATCAGCTCCTACATCGAAGAGATCATTTTGGATTCGCACCAATAGCGCGCGCATATCTTCAGTTAAGCCATCGGTTGAGAGAACTACGCCGATTGTTGAGTTAGCCTCATCAACCGTTGCATACGCTTCAAGACGTGGGTCATTTTTAGAGGTACGGCTCATGTCTCCTAGAGATGTTGTTCCGTCATCGCCAGTCTTTGTGTAAATGCGCGTTAAATTAACCATGTGCTTACCTTATAAGTAGACTGCACCTATGGCATCCCACGATCGCTTCCGCATAGTTGGCGGAACCTCCCTACGCGGAGAGGTCTCTGTGACAGGTGCCAAGAACTCTGTTTTAAAGCTTATGGCCGCCTCATTACTGGCTGCGGGCACAACAACCATCAGAAATGTTCCCGATATCGCCGATGTCGAGATTATGGCCGATCTCTTGACCCGCCTTGGTTGCACAGTTGTTCGGGGAGCTGACACAGTCACAATTACCGTTCCGCAAGAGCCTGCCCACCGCGCAGATTATGACTTGGTACGAAAGATGCGTGCATCGATCAATGTGTTGGGGCCACTCGTTGCGCGTGTAGGACTTGCCGATGTTGCCCTTCCTGGCGGAGATGCGATCGGATCTCGCGGTTTAGATTTTCACATCAAGGGGCTTGAATCACTTGGCGCAAAGGCACATATTGAACATGGATATGTAATCGCCGAAGCACCTGATGGTTTAACTGGAGCACCGGTAGAGCTGGATTTTCCAAGTGTGGGTGCAACTGAAAACATTATGACTGCAGCGGTTTTAGCTAAAGGTGTAACAACAATCGATAACGCAGCCCGTGAGCCCGATATCGTTGATTTAGGTGCTGTCTCTTATACACATCTGACGCTGCCGACGATCTACTCTGTGTA
>CALMBJ010000232.1 GCA_937860175.1 uncultured Actinomycetes bacterium | reverse complement strand
AAAGGGAGTAACCACTGTGATGCGCTTTGCTGATGCGCGCTTTAGCGCATCGACCATGATGAGTTGTTCCATGATCTGCTTGTTGACAGGGGTTGTGTGACTTTGAATTACAAATGCATCGCAACCGCGAACTGATTCTTCAAAGCGAACAAAGATTTCACCATTTGCAAAGTCATAAGCAGATGTTGGTGTTAGAGGAATACCAAGTTCGGTTGCGACCTCTTCGGCTAGCTCGGGAAATCCGCGGCCTGCAAATAGGCGCAATCTCTTTTCAGAAGATAAACGGATCTCACTCATGTATCTAGCCCTTCTTTTCTGCGGCGATTGCGGATTTACTGCCGGGGCGCTTGCGCAGGACCCAACCTATTACATTTTTTTGTAATGCTCGGCCAATACCAAGTGCACCAGCCGGAACATCTTCAGAAATCACAGATCCGGCCGCGGTATATGCGCCATCACCAACATTTACAGGGGCTACAAGCATTGTGTCGCTACCGATTCGAACATGATCTCCGATAGTGGTGTGATGCTTTTCCACGCCATCGTAATTTACAAAGATTGTCGCAGCGCCAATATTGCTGCCTTCTCCGATAGTTGCATCGCCAACATATGACAGGTGAGGGACCTTTGAACCGGTTCCAACGGTTGCATTCTTCATCTCAACAAATGCGCCCGCCTTAGTTGCATCACCTAATTGAGTTCCGGCACGCAAGTAAGTAAATGGACCAACGGTTGCGCCTTCACCAATAGCTGTTTGAATTGCAATTGATTCCAAAACCGAGGCGCCTTCTTTGACAATACAGTCGGTCAAGGTGGTGCGAGGGCCAATAACAGCACCTGTGGCCACCTTTGTTGCTCCCAAGAGTGCGCTACCCGGATGGATAGTTACATCATTTGAAATCTCTACCGTTGAATCGATCCAGGTTGTTGTCGGATCGACAATGGTGACACCCGCGCGCATCCAGTGCTCATTAATGCGATCACGAAGCATCGCGGCACTTTCTGCCAATTGAACTCGATCATTGACGCCCAGGGTTTCGGTGAAATCATCGATCATGATTGCAGCGATTGATTCGCCGGCAGATTTCAAGATTCCAATTACATCGGTTAAGTACAGCTCGCCTTGAGCATTTGCATTTGTTAGCTTGCCAATTGAGGCCGCTAGTTTTTCGCCATCAAATGCATACACACCACTGTTAATTTCAAAGATGAATTTTTCATCCTCTGTCGCATCTTTTTCTTCAACGATACGAAGTAACTCGTCGCTATCATCACGAATAATGCGTCCGTAACCAGTTGGATCTGGATGTTCTGCTGTTAGTACCGATGCTGCAAACTTTCCTGAAGTATGGGCTGCAACAAACTGTGCCAAGGAGTCACCAGTAAGCATTGGGGTATCTCCGGCAAGAACTAAAACAGTTCCTTTAGGTGCATTACCTGCGAGCGCTAACTGCGTTGCATGTCCGGTGCCACCACGGTGTTCCTGAAAAACAGTTGTGGCCTTTGGAGCGATATCTGCGATGTGGGCTTCAACCGCTTCACGTCCTGAGCCAACGACGATTCGAAGTTCAGCTGGTTGGAGATGATTGACCGCGTGGAGAACATGTCCAAGTAGAGAACGTCCTGCAACGCTGTGAAGAACCTTAGGAGTTGCCGACTTCATACGTGTGCCTTCACCAGCGGCGAGGAGGATCACGGTTTGTACGGTCACGAGTGAACTCTATCGGAGATGAAAATCTTGGTGATAATGGTGGCTCCGCCACCAGGTATCGATCCTGGACCCTGGGCTTCAAAGGCCCATGTGCTAGCCACTACACAATGGCGGAACGCATATTCTCCCTCATAAATGGTGGTGCTGACGACCATAGGCCAGCAAAAGGCCATTAATGGATTGAAATTAGGAGATTACCTTCGCTCCCGCCACCGGCCCATACGCACGTGCAACGCTGCCAACCACCCCGCTAGAGGTTAAAGCAACCGCTAAATCAAGGCCTGCCTCTTCATCTGCCACTAAAAATGCAACTGTTGGGCCTGATCCGGAAACGATCGCGCCCAGCGCTCCGTACTCCTGCCCTACATCTAAAACTAATCGCAAAGCGGGTCGTAAAGAGCAAGCAGCGGCTTGAAGATCATTTACCAAGTTTTTGCCAACCGCTGATGCATCTGCGGCCAGTAACGCCTGCATCAACGCTTCATTGCTCTGTGGTTCGACGATATCTAGCTCACCACGAAGGCGATCACACTCTGCATAGACAGCAGGTGTTGATAATCCAACGGTTGATAAGGCAAGCACCCAGTAATAAGTTCCGCGAGAAAGTGCAGCTGTTAATTGATCTCCATGTCCGCGACCAATTGCAGTTCCACCGCTGAGCATGAATGGAACATCGCTTCCAAGTTGTGCTGCGATTTCAACCATCTCTTCGCGGGACATTCCGAGCGAATACAGGTAATCAATGCCAACGATTGTTGCTGCTGCATCTGCACTGCCTCCAGCCATGCCACCTGCAACTGGAATTGATTTCTTAATCTCAATGTGAGCATCAACTACTAAGTCATACTCTTTTGAAATCAATGAAACCGCTTTTGCAGCTAAGTTGTTTGCATCTGCTGGGACTCCATGGGTTTGATCTCCTGAAATTGAGATCGTGAGCCCTGCACCTGGTTCAGCAAGTTTAATAGTCACATCATCAAAGATAGAGATCGCTTGAAAAACTGACACTAAGTTGTGATAGCCATCAGACTCTTTTGGCCCAACTGAAAGCTGAAGGTTGACCTTTGCAGGTACGCGAACGGTCACACTCTTTACAGGCATGCGGTGACCCTATAACTGCAACTAGAAAATGTCAGGTGCAACGGCTGCGATCTGACAAAAAGATTTAACTTCTAACGCCTCGCCTCGCAAGGTTGGATCAATCCCAGCTTTTACCAAGATCTCCTCAGCCGCAGATGATGAGCCATAGAGGCTAGAAAGCGCTGATCTGAGCATCTTTCGGCGCTGTGCAAAGGCGGCATCGATGATGGTGAATACCTTTTCTCGCATCTCTTCACTGCCAGCGGTTTCACGACGGGTAAAGCCAACTAACTTTGAATCAACATTGGGTGCTGGCCAAAAGATAGAGCGAGAAACGGTTCCGACATTTTTAACATCAGCCCACCAAGCAGCTTTCACACTTGGAATTCCATACTCCTTGCCACCAGGCTTTGCAGCTAGACGATCTGCGACCTCTGCCTGCACCATAACCACACCTGTGCGAATCGTTGGAAACTTCTCTAAGAGATGTAGCAAGACCGGTACTGAAACGTTGTACGGCAGGTTAGCTACCAACACAGTTGGAGCAACGGGAAGATCATGTACCGCTAAAGCATCCTTATTGATGACGGTCAGATTTTCGGGATGTTCAAAGTGTTCAGCCACTGTTAATGGAAGTTGTTGTGCAAGACGTGGGTCGATCTCAACTGCGATCACTGATTTTGCTGCATCTAACATCGCCAGGGTTAATGAGCCAAGGCCTGGGCCAATCTCTAGGGCAATGTCATCTTTAGTAACGCCAGCGGTGCGTACGATTTTCGTACAGACATTTGAATCAATTACAAAGTTTTGACCTAAAGATTTTGATGGTTTCAAATCAAGTTTTGCTGCAAGTTCGCGGATCTGTGCCGCACCTAGCAGGGTCATGAGGCGAACGACCCAAAGATTCGCTCGGCGTTATTGCTTAACGCTGTTGCAAGCTCTGCTAAATCTTGCTCTCGTTCAACCGCCATTGCTCGCACAATGTTTGCAATCTGTGCAGGAGTGTTCCCGGCTCCGCGGTGTGGGGATGGAGCAAGAAATGGTGAATCCGTTTCAACTAGCAATTGATCAACCGGCACTAGCTTTACCGCTTCGCGAAGCTCTGGTGCATTTTTAAAGGTTAAGGTGCCAGCAAAGGACAGGATGTAGCCACGTTCAATACATACCTTGGCCATCGCAACATCGCCGGAAAAGCAATGAAAGACCGTCTTTTCTGGGGCTCCGACCTCAAGCAAAACCGACAAGACATCATCATGCGAATCGCGGTCATGGATGACAAGTGCTTTCTTTGTTTTCTTTGCAAGTTCAATATGCCACTTGAAGGAGTCCTGTTGTCGCTTGCGTAGCTCTGGTGGAGTTCTAAAGTAATCAAGACCCGTTTCTCCAATTGCACGAACTCTGGGATGTTGGGCAAGCTCTTCAATGATCTTTAAATCTGCTTCAAGATCTGCAACAACCGGTGCTTCATTGGGATGCAGGGCAACCGCTGCCAATACTGATGTGTTCCACTTCTCTGCAGCCTGAACACACCACTTAGATTGCTCAGCTGAATATCCAACCTGCACAATGCGATCGACATTTACAGATTTTGCTTCAGCAATGACATCGGCAACCGCTTGCGAATCAAATGCGTCATCGGTAACGATCTCCATATGAGCATGTGCATCAACAGTTGGAACCGGTAGCGGCTCTGGCAACGGTGCGCGAGGTCGATCGATATCGCGGTTGTGGCGATCTGCCATTGTTGTTTAGGCGGGCGTTTCTAATCGTGGGAACAAAACCGGAGTCTTTGTAACCGTTGCACCTTGAGGTAGTTGTCCCCACGTTGCTACCTCTGAAATCTTTTGGGCAGATAACTCACCCAGTGATGCTTGCGCACCAAGACTTTGCCACAAAATTTCGCAGGTCTGTGGCATAACAGGATGCAAAAGCACAGCTAAGGCACGCAGGGACTCTGCGGTGTTGTACAAAACCTCTTCTAAAACCGCTTGGTTTGCTGGATCTTTAGCAAGAATCCATGGCTCTTTAATAGTTACATAGCCATTTACTTGTTTACAGAAATCCATAATCGCCATGATTCCACCTTGGAAATCAAGGGCGCACATTGCAGCATCTGCCTTTGCAACAGTTTCTTTGAGTGCAGCTTCAAGCCCTGCATCATGGCTAACCGCTGGAAGTGAGCCTGCGCAGTACTTTTCAACCATCGCAGCGCTGCGCGAGGCTAGGTTTCCAAAGTCATTTGCAAGCTCTGATGTGTAACGGGCGCTCATGTCCTCCCATGAAAATGAACCATCGGTGCCAAAGGGAATTGCGCGCAAGAAGTAGTAACGGAATGCATCGACTCCGAAGTGATCGGTAATGTCCTTAGGAGCAATACCGGTCAACTTGCTCTTACTCATCTTTTCTCCACCGACCAATAACCAGCCGTGTGCAAAGACCTTCTTAGGAACATCAAGACCTGCAGCCATTAACATCGCTGGCCAAATAACCGCGTGGAATCGCAAAATATCTTTTCCAACTAGATGAACATCTGCTGGCCAGGTCTGTGCAAACTTCTTTCCACCTTCAGAGTCTGGTGCATCTGTTAATCCAACCGCTGTTGCGTAGTTGAGCAGCGCATCAAACCAAACATAAACAACCTGATCGGTATCCCAAGGGACAGGAATTCCCCAGTCAAAAGTTGAACGTGAAATAGAAAGATCAGATACGCCACCTTCTAGGAAGGAAACAACTTCATTGCGTGCACTTTCAGGTTGGCATGCATCTGGATTGTTTTTGTAGTGAGCAAGTAGCGGCTCAACAAATGCCGATAACTTAAAGAACCAGTTGTTTTCATCTACTAACTCAATTGGCTTGCTATGAATAGGACAGCACTTAGCGCCATCGATATCAATTAAGTCACCAGGTAGCTTGAACTCTTCACAACCAATGCAGTAAGGACCCTGGTACTTACCAGCATAGATATGACCTGAGTCCTTTAGTGATTGCAAAAACTTTTGTACACGCTCTGTGTGACGCTTTTCGGTGGTGCGAATGAAATCATCATTGGCGATATTGAGGTGTTCCCAGTTTGGCTTCCAGGCATCTGCAACCAACTTGTCTACCCAGGCTTGCGGTGCAACATTGTTTGCTTCTGCGGTGCGCATAACCTTTTGACCATGCTCATCTGTTCCGGTCAGGTACCAGACTGATTCTCCCTTTTGACGATGCCAACGGGTAAGCACATCTCCGGCAACGGTTGTATAGGCATGCCCGATATGAGGGGCATCGTTGACGTAATAGATCGGCGTCGTTAAATAAAAGGTCTTAGTCACTGGCTCATCTTATTAGCATCGACCACCGCGGCATAAACGAGCCGCTTTGCGATACCAAACTCTTCTGCAACCGTTGCAATTGCAGCCTTTCGATCCATTCCGGCAGACTCAAACTCACGAACTCGGGCCACCATGTCGGCTGCGGTCAAAGATGCAGAGTCGGTTACCGCACCTGCAATGACAATTGTGATTTCGCC
>CALMBJ010000231.1 GCA_937860175.1 uncultured Actinomycetes bacterium | reverse complement strand
GAGATTTCTGCCTGTCTCGTGGGCTCGGAGATGTGTATAAGAGACAGAATGTGTATCGGTCTAGGCATGGGTGGAACAGTCATCTGGGAAAACCCACACTTCAAGGGAGCAAAGTAAACATGAGCGCAGATATCACTCTTCCAGCAGGAGCACCTGAAGAAGTAGTTACCAACGCATTGGTTCGCGAGATTGACCTTGCAGCCTTTGGCGGCAAGGGTTCATTGGCTTTGATTACCTTAGATAACGGACATGATCACAACCGTCCAAACACCTTTGGTCCACAATCGGTCAAAGCTCTTGATGCAGCCATCACAGATGCGATCGGTCGTAACCCTGCAGCGATTGCAATCACAGGTAAGCCATTTATCTTTGCAGCAGGCGCCGATCTTTCAGCGCTCTCATTCTTAAATGATCGCAACCAATCACTTGCGATCGGCAAGCTAGGTCATGATGTCTTCCGCCGTTTAGGTGAGAGCTCAATTCCAACCTTTGCATTTATCAACGGACTTGCACTTGGTGGAGGTCTTGAAGTGGGTCTTCACTGCCATTACCGCACCGTCGCAACTACCGCCTTCACAGCTTTGCCTGAGGTATTCCTAGGACTTGTTCCTGGTTGGGGCGGCGCAACAATTTTGCCAAAGTTGATTGGTCCAGAGCGCGCGGTGCAGGTAATTATGCTCAACGCCCTCAACAACAACACCATGATGAAGGCGAAGGATGCGCTAAAGCTCGGCGTTGTTGATGCCATGTTTGAACCTGCAGATTTCTTAGAACGCTCGATTGGATTTGCAGTTGGTGTTCTCAACGGAACAACAAAGATTGAACGAGCCGATTACAGCAATGATCCAGCGTGGGAAAGCGCACTTGCTACAGGTAAGGCGGCCGCTCTGAAGAAGTATGGTGGTGCTGAGATCGCCTCTCCAATGAAGGCGCTCGAACTGATCGCTGCAGCGCGAACAAACACTTTGGGAGAAGGCTTTGATGCCGAGGATCAAGTGCTTGCAGATTT
>CALMBJ010000230.1 GCA_937860175.1 uncultured Actinomycetes bacterium | reverse complement strand
GATTTCTGCCTGTCTCGTGGGCTCGGAGATGTGTATAAGAGACAGGTCCTTAACATCGCTCTTTCATCTGGGTTTTGGTCACGATGATCAACTTCTATGCCATTTAAACCTGCAGCTACTAAATCAGAAAAATCTTCAGCCTTAAGGATCTGACCGCGATGTGATGCAAATGGATGGGCAATTACTGCCACTCCCCCAGCTCTACGAATTAGTTTGATCGCCTCGACAGGCGTTGGAGCAGCATGCGAAACATAAAAACGAGATTCGTTGTGCAGTAAATCCACAAAAGCCTCATCACGTGATTTCACAATCTTCTTGGCAACTAAGGCGTCGGCAAGGTGTGGTCTACCCATAGTTGCACCTTTAGGCATAGCTTGTTCAACATCTTCTATTGAGATATCCATGCCTTCTGCTCTCATTTTTTCAATCATTTTCCGCATTCGAGGCAGCCTGCCATCGCGGGTTTCCTCCAGGACTTGCTGCATCTCTTGGTGCTGCGGATCAAAAAGCAAACCCAACATGTGCACACTGATGCCATCTGAAGTTAGGCAGGAAATCTCAGAGCCCAACGCTAACTTGAGTGAGCCTCGAAGTGATTCGGTGGCCTCTTTCCAACTTGAAGTGGTGTCGTGATCTGAAATACCCAAAACCTCTAAACCCTGAACAATCGCTTTGTTAACTAACTCGCGGGGCGAATCTGTTCCATCGCTACAGTTGGTATGGGTGTGGGCTCGGAGATGTGTATAAGAGACAGGTGTGTAGATCAATCATTAACCGCACCACGAGTTCTAGTAACCACTAAGACGCATCCCACAAGTATCAATGCGATTCCGGGAATGATCCCTAGTGGTGGGGTTTGATCTAGCCACCATGCGGCAAGCACCGCACTTACTGGTACCTCAAAAAATACAATCAGCGAAACAATGGCGGGTGAAACGCGCTTGAGCGCAGAGTTAAACATCGTGTGACCTAACAACTGAGCACCAAGGATTAGCCCTAGCAGTATGAGCCACTCTTTTTGCTCAAAGGCAAATAATTCATTTCCTGCAATCAGCGCCATCGGCAGTGCGGTGATTGAACAGACAAAGTAGCAAACCGTTGTGTAAGTGCTAGTTTCTAATGTGCGTTGCGCCTTGGATCCAGCGATCATGTAAGCCGCAGCGAGGGCAGCTGAAATCAAAGCGGCGATATCACCCAAAAACGCTTTGTAAGAGATAGTCAGATCAACACCTGAAACCAAAACAACACCAACAAAACTAACAATCATTCCGAGCCAGGCTTTAGATGGAATATGTCCGCCAGAGAACTTTACAAAAAGGGCTGCAAAGATTGGTTGTAGTGCAACCAAAGCTGTTCCGGCTGCAACTGTTGTCATACGCATTGCTAAAAAGAATCCAATAAAGTGAAGTGCAAGCAATACTCCTGCAATTGCTGCCCACTTCATTCCCGCGCGATCACGTGAATGACGCAGCGCAAAGGGCAGCGTAATTAGTGAGCCACCAAGATTTCTCCAGAAGATTAAGGTCAGTACAGGCATTGCACTCATTGCAATCAGTGGTCCAGATGTACCAATTCCGATGATTCCTACGCCTAAACGAATCAGATCAGGCTTGGCAGGTATTGCAGTATGGTCATTAATGCGTTCACCTGAAGTCATGAGAGAAAGGTACCCTCTACCTATGAGCGGCAATCTCTTAAACCGAGTATTTCTTGCCCGTCTTGCAGGCACCGCGGTCTTTGACCCTAATGGTGACCCTGTCGGAAAGGTGCGAGATGCTGTTGCGACCCTGCGTTCAAATAATCAGCAGCCTCGAATTCTAGGTTTAGTTGTTGAAGTGCCTTTGCGTCGTCGTGTATTTGTTCCGATCACACGGGTTACTTCAATTGAAAGCGGCGCCGTTGTCATTACGGGTCTGTTGAACATGCGTCGCTTCGATACCCGTCCTGGTGAGGTTTTAGTTTTAGGTGAGATGCTTGACCGTTCCATTACTTTGTTGGAAACCTCTGAAGAGGTTGTTGTTGAAGATATGGGTATGGAGCAAAATCGAAATGGTGATTGGCTAATTGCCAAGGTGCACATCATGCGCAAGGGCCGCGGCCTACGTCGCAAAGGTGCAACATCAACTGTTGCGTGGGAAGAGGTTGTTGGTTTTGCAAACACAGAGCAAAATCAAGGTGTCGCTAACCTACTTTCAACCTTAGCCAATCTACGTGCTGCAGACCTTGCTGCGGTTCTACAGGATCTTGCCCCAAAGCGCCGTATTGAAGTTGCTAGTGCACTTGAAGATGAGCGACTTGCAGATGTACTTGAAGAGATGGATGAGCAAAACCGCGTTGCACTACTTGCAGAACTTGAGGGCGAACGCGCAGCTGATGTCCTGGGTGAGATGGATCCAGATGATGCCGCTGACCTATTGCGTGAAGTTGGCGAAGAGCGCGCAAACGCTCTTTTGCAGCTGATGGAGCCAGAGGATGCGGAAGATGTTTTGCGGTTAATGACTTATGAAGATTACTCAGCGGGCGGAATGATGACAACTGAACCAATCGTGCTAACCGCAGACTCCACAGTTGCCGATGCACTTGCTGCTGTTCGTCAAAAAGAAATATCTCCGGCACTTGCTTCACAGATTTACATCTGCCGCCAACCTGTAGAAACTCCAACCGGTCGTTTTATCGGTGTTGTTCACTATCAACGTTTGCTACGCGAACCACCTTCAACTTTGCTTGGCTCAATTGTGGATACAGATTCAAAGGCGACAAATCCCGATGCAACGCTGCATGAGGTTTCCTCACATCTAGCTAGTTACAACATGCTTTCCTTGCCGGTTGTTGATGCCAATGAGCGTTTATTAGGGGCAGTAACAGTTGACGATGTACTCGATCACCTATTGCCTGAAAATTGGCGCCATGCTCACCGTGAAAAGTCACCAGTTTCATTTGAACCGGAAAGCATTTAAGGGGGTTAAAAGATGGCACGTAACTATGGCTTAGATACACCTCGCGAGACCCGCCGCTCGATCCGTCCTAATTATGACCCTGAAGCATTTGGTCGCATGTCTGAACGCTTTGCTCGATTCTTAGGAACCGCGCGCTTCCTTGTGTACATGACAATCTTTATTGCATTTTGGATTATCTGGAACTTTGCAGCCCCTATCAATCTTCGTTTTGATGATTACCCATTCATTTTTTTGACGTTGATTCTTTCGATGCAAGCTTCCTATGCAGCCCCGTTGATTCTTCTTGCACAAAATCGTCAAGCAGATCGTGACCGTATTGCACTTAATGAGGATCGCGCGCAAAATGAAAGATCTATCGCAGATACTGAGTACTTGACGCGAGAACTTGCTGCACTTCGAAACTCTCTGGGTGAAGTAGCTACACGTGACTTTGTGCGTAGTGAACTTGCTGATCTTGTTGATGAACTAGCTAAAGAGTTACGTCGAGACACCCAATCGGACTCCGAGTAAAGATTTACTTCGCTTCATCAACTTCTCTGCAATCTCAGCGATAGCTACAGCTGAAGGTGCAGTTGGATCGGCATCAACAATCGGTAAACCATCATCTCCACCAGTGCGCAACGCCGGGCTAAATGGAATCTTTCCAAGAAGTGGAACATCGATTCCAACAAGTTGTGAGAGTCTGCGAGAAGTTTCTTCTCCACCGCCTTCGCCAAAGAGTGAAATTGTCTCGCTACAAGTTGGGCAAGGAAATGCAGACATGTTTTCAATAACACCAATAACATGCTGATGAATTTGATGAGCAATACGACCAGCTCGTTCTGCAACCTCGGCGGCTGCAACCTGTGGAGTTGTCACAACAACAATCTCTGAAGTTGGAATCAATTGACCCAATGAAATAGCTAAATCACCAGTTCCTGGAGGCAAATCGATGAGCAAAACATCAAGATCTCCCCAATAAGCATCAGATAGCAACTGTTCCAAGACTCTATGCAGCAGCGGACCTCTGTAGGCGACAGGATCTGAGCGTTCAGGCTTGAACATCTCCATAGAGACCGTCTTTACCCCGTATGACTCGAGCGGAATAAACATCTGATCAATCGCTGTTGGTCGCTGTCCCATCAGGCCCATTAATCGTGGAATTGAATGGCCGTAAACATCTGCATCCAAGATTCCAACACTCAAACCATTTTTTGCAATCGCAACTGCAAGGTTTGCAGTAACTGATGATTTACCAACTCCACCTTTACCGGAAGCGATGCCAATTACACGTGTAAGCGAGTCAGGTTGTGCAAAGGGAATGAATTTCTCCCGCCCGCCTCGGACAACCTTTTTTACAAAGTTACGTTGATCCTCATTCATGACTCCGAATACAAGATCGACACTCTTTACGCCTTCAACAGAAGTGACCGCAGTGGAGATATCTGTGCGCAGGCGATCCTGCATAGGACATGCTGCAATAGTCAGAAGTACTTTGAGAGAAACTGCGCCATTACTTTCAGTTAGATCTTCAATCATTCCAAGTTCTGTGATGGGATGACGCAGCTCTGGATCATTTACCTTTGATAGCGCATCTGTTACTAATTCAATCAGTGTCATAGTAAATCTGGATCAATCATGGCAGCTGGACGCTTAACTTTTGGCTTAGGTGTTTCTTCATCCAAAAGATCTGATAACTGCTTCTTAACAAAGGTTTTTGGGTTGAGATCTTTAGGTTGTAGATCTTCAAATCCAGGTCCTAGATTTTCACGAAGCTCAGAGGTTGCCTTTGTTGCCAAGCCACGTGCCTTCTTTACCCATTGGGCTGCCTCAACTGCGATCTTTGGTAAACGTTCTGGGCCGACAAGAAGCATTGCAAGAATTGCAAGGCCCAAGAGTTCACCCGCACCAAGATCAAAGAACATTGCTTTAGCCTACGCCAATTACTTCTTGGCCGCGGTGAGTGTGAGAGAGACTGTATTTTCCTTGCCATCTCGCATGTATGTGAGTCTGACGACATCACCCACATTCATAGATCTAACAGCCACAATTAACTCCTCAGGGCCATTAATCGCTTTCCCATTGAGCGCAGTAACAAGGTCACCATTTCGCAATCCCGCTTTTTCAGCTGGACTTCCTGGGAGTACCCCTCTGCCGGTGGTGGCAACTTGTGCACCAACGCCGGGGTAATTCATATCTAGTGAAATTCCAATTACTGGATAAGTTGCAACTCCAGTTTTAATAAGTTGATCTGCGGTCTTGCGTGCTTGATTAATCGGAATCGCAAAACCCAAACCAATAGAGCCTGTTCGTAGATCAGAGCCTAAAGATGCAATCGCTGAATTAACTCCGATGACAGCACCTGTTGAATCAACAAGTGGTCCTCCAGAGTTTCCGGGATTGATAGCTGCATCGGTTTGCAGAGCGTTAATGAAAGAGCTCTCATTAGAAGAATCACCGGCCGTTACTGGACGGTTCTTTGCGCTAATGATTCCGGTGGTCACGGTGCCTGATAAACCAAGTGGAGATCCAATTGCAATTACCGAGTCTCCAACAGCAACTTGATCGCTATCGCCAAATTGCAACGCCTTTAAACCAGAGGCGGCAATCTTAAGAACCGCTAGATCATATGATGCATCTCTGCCTACAACCTCTGCATTAAATACTCGACCGTCGTTGAGCTTGACCTGGATTCGACCACCAGATTGTGCAGCTGAACTAATAACGTGGTTGTTGGTCAAGATAAATCCATCACTATCGATAAAAAATCCTGAACCTGTGCCGCCGCCTGTAAAGGATCGGGTTTGG
>CALMBJ010000229.1 GCA_937860175.1 uncultured Actinomycetes bacterium | reverse complement strand
TTACTACGTTGATCTGCGCCGCGTGACGCTGGATTCAGTAGCTGCTCCCCTTGTTGGCCAGGTAATGCTCGAGCTAACAAAGGATCTTGATTACGAGGCTGTCGGTGGTTTAACCCTTGGCGCAGACCCGGTTGCAACAGCGATGATGCATGTGGCGGCGCAACAAGGAAGAAAGATTGATTCATTTGTGGTTCGCAAAGCTGAAAAAGCACATGGTTTACAACGTCGTATTGAAGGCCCAGATGTAAAGGGCAAGCGCGTGCTGGCTGTTGAAGACACATCAACAACTGGTGGCTCAGTTCTTACCGCAGTCGAAGCGCTAATTGAAGCTGGTGCGATCGTTGTTGGTGTTGCTGTAATTGTCGAACGCGGAGCTGAACCAAAGATTAAAGAGGCGGGATACGAGTACCGCGCCGCTTATCAACTATCTGATTTAGGCTTGTAACGCTTTGATTGGCGCTCTTTAAAGATTTCAAGCGCCAACGGAATCAAACTTCCGGCAACGATTAAGCCAACAATTAACAGCAATAGGTAATGTCCTTGTTCCTTAAGAACATCTCCCAACACATAACCAATTCCCATCGCTACCTGTGTCCAGATAATTGCACCAATAGCGTTCCAGGTTGAAAATAAGCGGCGCTCTAAATTAACAACGCCACACACTGGGTTAATCAAAGTTCGTGCAAATGGAATAAAGCGACCAAATACTAAAGCCTTACGTGGTCCGTACTTGATCAACCACTTTTCAATAGTTGCAACCATCTTTTTATTAAAGAAGCGACTATCTGGTCGATCAAAAAATGCACGGCCATACTTTTTACCAAACCAGTAACCAACCTCGCCACCAACAATTGCTGCAATTGGCGCTAACGCAAATAAAAGCGGAGTTGAAAGCTTTGCATCACCAAGGGCTGCAGCTCCTGCACCAGATGCTGCGATACCCGCTAAGAAAACAACTTCACCGCCCGGAAAGACCAAGCCAATAAGTAGGCCTGTCTCCATAAAGATGATGCCGAGGACACCAATCAACCCCAAAGTTGAAACAACTGAGTTGGCATCCAAAAGGTTCATATCGCCGAGGTTAGCCTAATATCGGCGCATGGAACTGGACCACGAGTATCGCCCTGGTATCCATTTCACCCCTGCAAAAAATTGGATGAATGATCCCAACGGTCTTGTGTGGCACAAGGGCGAGTACCACCTGTTTTTTCAGCACAATCCACATGGAACACAGTGGGGCCACATGTCATGGGGCCATGCAGTTTCTAAGGATCTACTCAACTGGGAAGAGCTACCTGTTGCTATCGCCGAAGATAAAGATGGAGCAATCTTTTCCGGAAGCGCCGTAAGTGATGGCGATGATTTAGTTGCGATTTACACACGTCATACCGAAACCAATCAATCGCAATGCATTGCTCACAGCAAAGATAATGGCCGCACCTTTGTTAAATATGAGAACAACCCAGTGCTAGATGAAGGTAAGAAAGATTTCCGAGATCCCAAAGTTTTCAAATACCAAGACCACTGGATCATGTGTGCTGCACAACCACATGATCATCAAATCTCTTTCTATTCATCACCAGATCTAGTCACCTGGAAACACCTAAGTAACTTTGGTCCCACAGCAGCCATTGGTGGCGTTTGGGAGTGCCCAGATTTATTTCCACTTCAATTCAATAATGAAGAGGTATGGGTTTTAATCGTTTCCTTAAATCCGGGCGGCATGTATGGATCTGGAACCCAGTACTTCATTGGCGATTTTGACGGAACAACCTTTACAC
>CALMBJ010000228.1 GCA_937860175.1 uncultured Actinomycetes bacterium | reverse complement strand
CCTGCCACAGCTACCAAATGTTGTTGGTTTAACTGAAGCTGAAGCGCGATCATTACTTAATGATTATGTAGTCACGGTTTCTCGCGCCTTTGATGGAAGAATTCCAAAGGATCGAGTCGCAAGTCAGGTTCCACTTGCAACAACACGTGCACAAAAGGGATCTGGGGTTGTCTTAACAATTTCAGATGGTCCGGGTGCATCTGTTGTACCTATTGATTTAGTGGGAATGTCATTACTAGATGCGCGAGGCGCTCTAGCCGCAGTTGGATTACTTGTCTCATCCACTGAAGCAGTTCCATCTGATGAACCACAAGGAACTGTATTAAAGGTGGTTCCAGAACCTGGTTCAACAATTACTGCGGGCAGCGGTGTTGTTCTGCAGATTGCAAGTGGTGAGGTAACTGTTCCTGCGTTAATTGGAGTTGAAGCGCTACAAGCAAAAACAATTTTGGTGCAGAGTGGTTTCTTAGTTCGTGAGGTTGAAGGTTTTGATGCAAATCAGCCGATTGGTGTTGTTATTCGTCAGGCACCTGATGCTGGAACAACACAAACCATTGGTAAATCAGTAACAATTACAATTAATAAGACGCCGTAACTTAGCGAGAAACTACTGGCGATAATCCAACTGCGCGTTGGCGAGCGCCTTTATCTCCACACATCACCAACCAGTTAGCAAGCATCTGATGCCCGTGCTCTGTTAACACCGACTCTGGATGAAACTGCACGCCTTGAATTGGAAGTGTTGTGTGTTCCATCGACATTACTAAACCTGAATCCGTTGTTCCGGTTACATGTAATGTGTCAGGAACTGAATCCTTTTCAACACATAACGAGTGGTAACGGGTTGCGGTAAATGGTGATGGAAGATCAACTAAAACACCCTCTTGATTGTGATACACAAGCGATGTTTTTCCGTGAAGAAGTTCTGGTGCTCGTGAAACCGTTGCACCAAAGGCCACACCGATAGCTTGATGTCCTAAGCAAACTCCAAACAAAGGAATTGAGTGTTCTGCGCAGTACTTGATCATCTCAACTGAGACTCCAGCTTTTTCTGGGGTTCCAGGTCCGGGAGAGATCAGCACGCCGTCGTACTTAGAAGCCTCGCTGGCCGCCACCGCATCATTTCGAACTACGGTGCATTCTGCGCCTAACTGCTGCAGGTACTGCACCAAGTTAAAGACAAAGGAGTCGTAGTTATCGACGACGAGAATCTTGGTGGCCATAGGAGCATTCTGTCTCATGGTGTATCTTTCGCGTATGCCTAAATCAAAGCTACGCAAGAAGGTCGAAGAGCAGCGCGCTCACAACCAAGAGGTTGAAGTCCAAACCCCTCACGCACCGTTGGAGAGCCCACGCTGGCTTGCTCCAACCATGGTTGCAGCCTTCTTAATCGGCTTGTTCTGGATCGTCATCTTCTATGTGACTCAGACCCAGTACCCAGTGCCAGGAATCGGCGCTTGGAACATGATTATCGGCTTTAGCTTTATCGGTGTGGGCTTCTCGCTCGCTACCCGCTGGCGATAATTACAACCATGTAATTCGATCCACAGTGTGGGTAAAAGCTGTGGATAACTATCGAAGGTATCGGCCCTTAGCCATCACAAATTGAGCCGCTACTACCCCGCCGATTAATCCACCTAGATGTGCCCGCCAATCAACCCCGCCTAAAGCAAAGCCAAAGGCGAAGTTGATTCCGATAATCACAACGATCGAGCGAATATCAGCCCCGATACGTTTTCCGACAATTACCAAGGCTCCAAATAAACCAAAGATCGCACCTGATGCTCCAACTGATGCTCCGTAAACAGGTGCAAAGTAAGAGGAGGCTAGCGAACCGGTTAAAAGTGAGAAGAAGAAAACAATGAGAAACTTTTGTTTTCCATACGCTGCTTCAAGTGGGTTACCCAAAACCATTAACGAGTACATATTGAAACCAAGGTGAAGGAATCCACCATGTGTCAGTGCAACTGTGAAAAGTCGGTACCACTCATTGGTGAACTGTAAATACTCAAAACTTGGAAGCAACAACTGCTGTTGTATAGATGCTGTCTCTTATACACATCTGACGCTGCCGACGATCTACTCTGTGTA
>CALMBJ010000227.1 GCA_937860175.1 uncultured Actinomycetes bacterium | reverse complement strand
TCGGCAGCGTCAGATGTGTATAAGAGACAGGGAGGGTCTAGGTCGTGATTTGTTCCCATTTAGCATTAGCTCTGATGATGTGGAGAACACCAAACCACATCCAGATTGCTACCTCAAAGCAGCGCAAATGAGCGGCTCTGATATTTCAAACTGTTTGATTTTCGAAGATTCGCTTACTGGAATGAAGGCGGCTACAGCCAGTGGTGCATTTCTGGTCGCAGTTCCTCATCTAGTAAAGATTGAAGAAGCGGCCAAGGTTCGAGTAATTAAGTCGCTATCGCAACTCTCCTTTGACAAGATTGCAGGGTTGCATGAAGATTTTTCGCTCTCAATCTAGCCGTTGTGCGCTGGGCAGATACTTTTAAAGAAGCACCAGTCACACAAGCGTGAAGGCTTCGGTGGCCAATAATCTTTTTCGGTGGAAATAAAGATGTCTTTAGCAACGCGTTGCAAAACCTTTTCAACCGATTCAATATCTTTCATAGATGGATTGCTCTTCACCATTCTTCCATCACCTAAATAGATCAGCTGAAGCAGGCGCGGCAGAACACCAGTTGACTTCCAATAAAGGAGTGCGTAAACGCGGAGTTGGAATAAGGCTTTCTCCTCCCACCCAGGTTTTGGAGATTTGCCCGTCTTGTAATCAACTATTCGAACTTCTCCAGTGGGTGCGATATCCAATCTGTCCACATAGCCATGTAGGTAGATATCGGCATCAAACTCATCCTCCAAATGCATTTCACGATGTGTTGCCTCAAAGGTGGCAGGATTTTCCAGAGAGAAGTAGGTAGTCAAAAGAGATTGCGCGCGGTCCAACCATTCCTTTTCATTGGTAACCATCTCTCGCAGCTCTGGCTTACCTTCTAATTGAGCGCTCCATCTGGAGGGCAAGAGATCAAAGGCGGTCTGAGGCAAACGCTCTTGGCTTGGAAACTCAAAAAGATCCTGGAGAACTGTGTGCACCAAGGTTCCACGTTCGGCATCTAGCGAAGGTGGTTCAGGCAATTTATCTATCTTGCGGTACTTGTACAGCTGGGGGCAGTTTTCGTACTCACTAACAGCGCTGGGGGACAGTCGTAGTTTCTTTTGCTCGCTCACCTGTCTGAAGATACTCGTACTTTGACCGCTAATTTCGCCTAAGATGCACCCGTGTCTAATCTGGGGTATTTCGGAGCCGGTGATCGTATTCAATTGACCGATCCTAAAGGGAAGTTGTACAGCTTCACGATCACGCCTGGAAAGGAGTGGCATACCCATAAAGGTTGGATAACTCATGATGAGTTAATCGGTATGCCAGAAGGATCGGTTGTAAGCACAACGGCGGGATTGAAGTTCACCGCTTTTAAACCTTTGCTAGCTGATTATGTTTTAACAATGCCACGAGGTGCAACCATCGTTTATCCCAAGGATGCGGCAATGATTGTAGGAGTCGCCGACATCTATCCAGGTGCCCGAGTTCTTGAAGCTGGTGTTGGCAGTGGTGCGTTAACAATCTCTTTACTGCGTGCAGCCGGAGCTACCGGCAAGGTTCACTCGGTAGAACGTCGAGCAGATTTTGCAGATAACGCTCGATCAAATGTCGATGCCTACTTTGAATCTGCACCTGAGAATTGGTCTCTAGTTGTTGGAGATCTGCAAGATCAAAACTTTGACTCCGAGTTTGATCGGGTTATCTTGGACATGCTCGCGCCATGGGAGTGTGTGGATATCGCAGCACGCGCTCTGCGACCAGGTGGGGTATTCCTGGCATATGTTGCAACTACAACCCAACTCTCCGCAACCGCTGAAGCGCTTAAGGAGGATGGTCGATTTACTGAGCCCGAAAGCTCCGAGACGATGGTTCGAGGCTGGCACCATGAAGGCCTGGCTGTTCGTCCTCAACAGCGAATGATTGGACACACCGGTTTCCTTATACAAAGTCGCAGAATGGCACCCGGCGTTGAGGTACTAGCCCGTCGTCGTCGTCCAGCGAAGGGGGCATACGGTGTCTCGGAAGATTGAGCGATTAATCAATCTAACAATCGCACTTCTTGCAACAAAGAGATACTTAACTAAATCTGAAATATTTTCATCGGTCGAGGGATACGAAGGTAGCGCCGAAACTAAAGAGAGAATGTTTGAGCGTGACAAAGATGATCTCAGATCTCTAGGAATTGAGATTGAGGTCGGTAGTTTTGATCCTTTGTTTAACGACGAAGCTGGTTACCGAATCAAGCAAGAGAAGTATCAGTTTGAGCTAAGCGACATAACCCCTACTGAAGTTTCATTGTTGTCACTGGCTGCACAAGCATGGCAAGAAGCATCCTTCGGTGATGTAGCGCAGAAAGCCTTGCTCAAGTTGCGCTCCATTGGAGTTCCAAGCGATGAGCTGACCATCCCTGGTGCGGTTCACAAACTAGATGATGGCGGTCAGGATCTGGCCTTGATAAGTAAGGCCATAGCCCAGCATCAGGTATTGAACTTTACTTACGTTGATTCACAACTACAGCATCATCTGCGCAGCATTGTTCCTATAGCCCTGTCTGCCCGTCGTGGTTACTGGTACTTATCCGGTGTTGACCAAGATCTGCAAGAAATTCGAACCTTTCGAATTGATCGGATCAATGGTGATATTTCGGCTAGTAAAGGGGAGATTGATTTCGAAGCCCCAGTTGATTTCGATCTTGACAAGAGCTTCTCCGAAACAGCCTCGCGGGAGTTTGCGCTCATCGATGTGCGTAAAGGTAAGTGCTCGGCGCTTCGCGCTCTGGCAGCTTCTAGCCAATCGCTAGGGGAGTGGGATCAGGTAAAGATTCCAATCTTTAACGCCGAAACCCTATGCTCGATCATCATGTGGCATGGCGTGGATGCCCTTGTTCAGGAGCCTGATTTTTTGCGCAATCTCATCGTTGAAAAGCTTGAAACCCTGGTGAGTACTCATGGTTAAGAGGTTCTCAGCACCCTTGGAACGCACAGCGCGTCTGCTGGATCTGGTTCCATACATTAGTTCGCATCAGGGCATTGCGCTGAAGGAGTTAGCGGCGATCTTTGGCGTTACACAGACTCA
>CALMBJ010000226.1 GCA_937860175.1 uncultured Actinomycetes bacterium | reverse complement strand
CTACACAGAGTAGATCGTCGGCAGCGTCAGATGTGTATAAGAGACAGATCCAGTAAAGGTTGAAATGGTTGTGCAGCAGTTGATTCCGCA
The DNA here is from genome assembly GCA_937860175.1 of uncultured Actinomycetes bacterium. Taxonomy (GTDB): domain Bacteria; phylum Actinomycetota; class Actinomycetes; order Nanopelagicales; family Nanopelagicaceae; genus Planktophila. The sequence goes on along the minus strand of CALMBJ010000226.1, from coordinate 1,588 downwards.
ACCAGAGTGGACAAATCTTTCACAGCGAATGATTTGGCATGGACGCAGAATCTGTCATGCACGCAAACCCGCTTGTGGTGCCTGCCCAGTGGCTAAAATCTGTCCCAGCGTTGGTATCGGTGAGATGGATAAAGAGAAAGCGTTACTGTTGGTAAAGACAGATAAGGATTTCAGATGAAGAGATTAGTTATTGCAGCAGCGATGTTATTGCTGACCGCATGCTCACCTTCATCAACTTTTGTTCAAGGTGAAGTAGTTTCTTGCGAAAGTATTTTGCAAGATAAAAGCTTTACTGGTGGAATCTATATGGATTGCCTTGATCGCAGTGAAGGTGCACAACTGGGTGCATTACGTGGGCCAATGGTTGTAAATGTGTGGGGTTCCTGGTGTGGGCCTTGCAAGAAAGAGATGCCGGTACTGCGAGCCTTTCATGAAAGAGCCAAGGACAAGGTCCAGCTAATTGGTGTAGATGTTGAAGAAGCCAACTTTGATGATGGACGTAGATTTGTAGAACGCAATGGCATTACCTGGCCAAACTTGTATGACCCAGATGGTCGCTCACGTGAGTACTTTGGCTTAGGAGTACCGGTTACCTGGTTTATCGCACCCGATGGCAGCGTTGCGCATAAACACATCGGAATCATCAATGATCTCGATGAGATTCTTACACTTACCGAAAAGCATTTAGGGGTAAAGCTTTAATCCTCATCCTTTGCGGTATTTAATCCTTCAGAGATCAGCTTCATGACATTTGGATCAGCAAGTGTTGTCGCATCTCCAACCTGACGGTTTTCAGCTACATCTTTAAGTAAACGGCGCATAATCTTGCCGCTTCGTGTCTTTGGAAGCTCAGCTACAACCAGAATCTGTCGTGGCTTTGCAATCGCACCGATCTCTTTCGCAACATGGTTGCGCAGCTCTGTTACCAGCTGATCTCCACTTGCATGAGCGATGCCACCACGCAAAATAACAAAGGCAACAATTCCTTGTCCCGTCATTGCATCTTGAGCACCAACCACCGCTGCTTCTGCAACCGCTTCATGAGAAACAAGTGCTGATTCAACTTCAGTTGTTGAAATGCGGTGACCTGAAACATTCATTACATCATCAACACGACCTAGTAACCAGATCGCGCCATCCTTATCTAGCTTTGCGCCATCTCCGGCAAAGTAGATTCCTTTAAATCGTGACCAATAGGTTTCTTTGTAACGCTCATCCTCGCCCCACACACCGCGCAGCATTCCGGGCCATGGTTTATCAAGGATTAAAAATCCACCATGACCTTTAGCAACCGGATTAGCGTTGTCATCAACTACAACCGCGCTGATTCCAGGAATCGCTGTCATTGCAGATCCTGGTTTAGTTGCAGTTACTCCTGGCAGCGGTGAAATCATGATTCCACCAGTCTCTGTTTGCCACCAGGTATCAACGATAGGGCAACGATTGCCACCAATAACCTCGCGGTACCACATCCATGCTTCTGGGTTAATTGGTTCACCAACAGATCCCAACAAACGAAGCGATGAGAGGTTGAACTTATTTGGAAACTCATCTCCCCACTTCATCCAGGTGCGAATTAGGGCTGTCT
>CALMBJ010000225.1 GCA_937860175.1 uncultured Actinomycetes bacterium | reverse complement strand
CACGTGATGCGGTGGAAAAGTTAGTTGCGGGCAAGGCTCCAACAGCTGCAGATGAGGCTCGCGCACGAGCAGAGGCGCAAAAGCTGATTGCACAGGGTTGGTCTGCGGTTGCAGAAGTACCTGCTGACATGATCCCTGCACAGTTTGCAGAGCTTCAGAAGAACAAGTTGTTTACCGAGCTAACTAAGCCAGTTGCCGGTGGCCGTATCTTCTCAACGACATTGATGAACATCTTTATCGCAGATGATGGTCGCATCTTTGCCGGCTCTGTCACCCAGCAGCGACTGCTTGAAGCAGCCAAGAAGTAGTGGTTCCAAGCCTTGAGCAGCAGTGGGCTATTCGCACTGTTGGATTAACCAAAAGCTTTGGCTCGCATAACGCTGTTGATTCAATCGATCTACAGGTCCCTAAAGGTTCAATCTTTGGCTTTTTAGGTCCTAATGGTTCGGGTAAGACAACAACTATTCGAATGCTGATGGGCCTTGCCAATATTTCATCAGGTGATGTCTCCTTGCTGGGGTACTCAGTTCCAGAAGAGATCGGCAAAGCGCTGCCAAAGGTAGGCGCACTTGTTGAGGGGCCAGCTTTTTACCCATACCTATCTGGTCGAGACAACTTAATTCGCTTTGACTCCGCAGATCGATATGCAGATCCGGCAACACGAGCAGCGCGAGTAGATGCAGCGTTAGCAAAGGTTGGCTTAACACAGGCCGAGCACAAAAAGGTTCATGCGTACTCGCTAGGAATGAAGCAACGCTTGGGTATTGCAAACGCCTTGTTGCAGCCACGTGAGCTACTGGTGCTAGATGAACCAACAAATGGTTTAGATCCACAAGGCACACGAGAAGTTAGAAACTTAATTCGCTTGCTTGCATCAGAAGGCATCACCATCTTTATTTCAAGCCACTTATTAGTTGAGATTGAACAGATCTGTACCCATCTAGCTGTGATGAGCCAAGGAAAGATTGTGGCCCAGGGCAGCGTAGAAGAGTTGTCTCAAGCAGAGATACTCTCTTTAAACCTGGTAACTGCGCAGACAGCGTTGGCGGTTGACGGTTTGAAATCACTAGGAATAAACGCTGCTGTTGAAGGCGAGCACTTAACCGCCACCGTTGCCGCAGGTCAGATTGAGCCAGAACGA
>CALMBJ010000224.1 GCA_937860175.1 uncultured Actinomycetes bacterium | reverse complement strand
GTCCACCATCGAAAGCTAACTCCTGTAACGACCTGTCCTGGTGAGCAAAAGACACGAGTGTTTCCGCCACCAACAGCTGAAGTATTTGAGACAGTGCTCTGATCTTGTGCAACTAGTTGACCATCTGTTCCCATTGTCCGGCAATAAACTCCGAAACCTGGTGAGTTTCCATTCACTGTAAATCCGACACCAACTGCAACCATGTTTGCAGGACATGCATTGGTACCGTTTTGATTTCCTCCGCCACCACCGGCAAAAGGTGCGTTGTAACCAGTTCCGAAAATACTTCCATGTGCAGGTTGGATGACTGTATTTTGACCAAGAATTGAAAGGATTAATCCGAAAAACAAAGCGATTGAAACCTTAACGATCAATTTAGAGCGCACGGTATTCCCGTTAATGCGCACCAAATCAAATGACACTTTTACCTCTTTATTTATGACCGGTTTTTGACCGAATTGGTCACGTCATAAGCGTAAAAGTGGGGTGAGGTGAGCACTTACCGAAACAGCCAATTGGGGTGATGTTCACCCGTAAAAATCACCCGAATCGGGGTGAGATTGAGTTTTTCCTTAACAAAAAGACAGAAGAAAAGCCCCGAGTGTGAAAGGCACTCGAGGCTTAACTTGTGCGCGCGAAGGGATTCGAACCCCTAACCTTCTGATCCGTAGTCAGATGCTCTATCCGTTGAGCTACGCACGCTTATTTAATTGTGAACCGCAATAGTACCCGCTTTTTATTCATCGCCCAAATGCGCTAAAACCCTTATAAATCAAGTGTATTTCAGGCAAGGCAAAGGGCGCCCGATCGCTCGAGCGCCCTTTGTTCTTACTTAACTATTAGCCAACTTTCTTAATACGGCCATCTAGTGCAGGAACTTGAGTTACCTTTCCTGCTGCTAGATCAGCTCTTAGCGCTTCTACAAATAGATCTAGTAGTGCGCCTTGAACCTTTGCTTGTGAAGGTGAGAACACGTTGAGGTATCCATCTCCACCGTAAATTAGGAAGTCAAGAGTTGTAAGTGAGTACTCCTTTGAATCCTTAGCAATCGGAGTTCCATCAAGTCTTGTAACTTCGACGATACGTGAACCGATTGGCTTTGATGCATCAAATGAGAACTTGAATCCAGAAACCTGTGGGAAGCGACCATCTCCTGGATAGTTACCGCCGACTCCGTTTTCAAGTGCCTTCCATAGGTTTGCACCTGTAACAACTGTTGTTGCAAGTTGGTTACCAAATGGGAACACAGTGAACGCATCACCAAGTGTTACATCTAGTGGACCAGTACCTGTGCGAACAAGACCTGTTGCTGCTGGTACATATGTTCTTGCAGGGAATGTGTCGCGGATACCGCCACCATTCTGAATTGCAAAATCAGTCTTGTACTTAGCGCGCATCAAATCTGCAATGTAGTTACCCATTGGAGTTTCACCTGCACGCTCTACAGCTGGTGAACCACCGCGTGGGAATGTTCCTGTAACGCGACCAACTCTGACATCAAGCTTTGCAGATAGTTGATCCTTGTACTTCTTAACCATTGCAGCTGCTGTTGGATCTTGTGTTGTAACAGTTGAAACAACACCTGTGGTGATTGCTGGTGCTGCAGCGCGTAGTACGTGCTGAATTGATTGACCAACAACCTTTCCACCGCGCATACAGATCTGTGTGCGTGTGTACTCAACACCTGCGTTACGTGTCTGACCTAGAACTGTTGGTGGAACACGAACACTTCCAGGAAGCACTGTTGCAAATGTCTGGTGGCTGTGACCACCGTAGATTGCAGCTGCACCCTTGATCTGTGATGCCAATGTGTTGAAAAGTCCCTTGGCAACACCATCTGCATTTTCCAACCATCCCTGGTGAAGCGCTGCAATGACGATATCTGCGCCAGCTGCCTTTGCCTCAACGATCGCAGCATTTATGCCAGCTACGCCAGGCGCGATAACGATGGTCTTCTTTGCGCCTGTTGCATCCTTGTAATCAAGGTTGCCAGGGAATACCTGCTCGATTGTTTCAGGGGTATTTGAGCCGACAACGCCGATCTTCACTCCACCGCGCTCGATGATTGTGTAGTTCTTTGCCTGCTTGGTACCTGACTTAAGAGCATCTAGAGCACCTGCGCTGTAGTTAGAAACTACCCACTGGAAATCTGATGCGCCAATGATCTTGTTTACGTGATCGATATTGCGATCATGCTCGTGGTTTCCGAAAATCGAAACATCAAGCTTTGCAAGGTTAAGTGCCTCAATTGTTGGAAGCTCTTCAAACTCTGTTGAGATTGGTGGAGCTGCACCAATGTTGTCACCAGCTGAAATTGCAACGGTTGCTGCATTTGCTGCGCGATCTGCCGCCCAGTTGCTTGCTAGTAGTGGAGCACCAAATGATCCACCAACTTCGATTGCACCGTGAAGGTCGCTGAGCTGTAGAACCTGAACCGCCTTGTTACCTGGGTTTGCAACTGTTGCAAGCTGTGCAGCTGTGTAGCTTCTGTTAGATGCAGCTGGTCGTGAGAAACCGTATGCGTTAACAGCTTGTACAACTGGTGTACCTGCAGGTTGTCCAACGACAACTGGCATTGTTACAACAGGGTTGTTTCCGATTGGAACGAAGATTGGGCATGAGCCCGCACCCGCTGAAACAACGTGACCGGTAACTCCTGGGGCAACTGTTGCACCAGGAGTCCACTTAACTACAACGCCCTTAGCGCCTAGATAAGAGGTGACATTAGTCGGAGCGTTTGGCAACGAGAATGTGTTTGCCTGCGCTGTTGGAACTAGTACTGAAACTAGTAGTGATGTAGCTAGAGCTAAAGAGCCCCAGCTAAAGATTTTGCGTGAGTTGAGGGTTTTGTTCATAGGCGCATCCTAATGAAACAAAGATTTCTAAATGCCGCGTGTTGCGTTACGAAACGGTTGCGAAAGGGTGAGTGTGGTTACAGATCTGCGTGCTTGAGCAGCTCTGACCGATCAACACTCTTAACCCGAGGTTTACCCTTTGGCTCACCCGCTGCAACTTCAGCCTCGTTAATCCTTTGCCAATGCTCTTGGGTGACAACAACTTGGTGGGTAAGTAGTTCAGAGATATCTCCCGAGCTTTTTGGTGTGCCTAAATCAGCGACAAGAAGCTCAATTACCGCTGCTGCATCTGATTTATTAGTGCCAATTACGCCTGATGGGCCACGTTTTGCCCAGCCAACAACATAAAGATTCTCATTAACCCGACCATCGGTGTTAACAACCTTTCCATTTTCATATGGAACACCGTCAATGCCCTGTGCTTGGTAACCGATAGCGGTAATTACAAGACCGCACTTAACCGTTACATCACCATTTGGAGTCGAATACACAACACCTTCGACACGATCTGTTCCGAGTATCTCTTTAGGTGTGTGTTGGAATAAAAACTCCATAGTGCGTTCATGTTCGCTCTTTGGGTTTTCCGCGATTAACAACATCGCATCCAAATTACTCTTTACATCTTTTTCTGGTTCGGCACCTGCTCGAACAATCGCCGCTTCAATATCCTCTTTACGCATCACAACATTTGTATGTTCCAACTTTGGAAGCTCTCGCAACTCTGGAGATGTAAATGCTGCATGCTCTGGGCCGCGGCGAGCGCTGATGTAAACCTTGCGGATATTGCTCTTCTTTAAAGCATCGATTGCATGGTCAGCGGTATCGGTTGGATCTAACTCGCTTGGTTCTAGCGCCAACATGCGGGCCACATCCATTGCCACATTGCCGGCACCAATTACTACCGCGGTATCTGCATCTAACGGGGTATCTACGCCAACAAAATCAGGGTGTGCGTTGTACCAAGGCACAAAGACCGCAGCAGATAAGGAGCCGCGTAGATCTTCACCTGGAATACCAAGTTTTTTACCGATTGAAGAGCCGGTAGCGATAATGACCGCGTCATACTTTTCTTTTAGCTGTGCAACGGTTATGTCGCTGCCTACTTCGACATTTGCAAATAATCTAAAGTTTTCTGCGTTTGCGATCTTCTCAAAGACCTTTGAAACGGTTTTAATCTTTGGATGATCTGGTGCAACACCGCTTCGCACTAACCCCCATGGAGTTGGCAGCCGTTCAATCATGTCGATTTCAAAGGTGCGCTGATCATTGGCAAGGTTCTGCAAAGCCTGTGCTGCAAAGTATCCAGCTGGGCCTGCGCCAACAATTGCGACCTTAAAGTTCAACAAAACCGCTCCTTTAATCACTTACATCTTTTGAGATAAGTCTATCTCTTACTCTCAGACAGGCATGTTATGGTCACTTTATGAAGAAAATTGCAGCGTTAATCGCCTCATTGTTGATACTCACTGGATGTGCCCAAGGCACAACAGAGGAAGCGGTTGAGAACGGTATCCCCGTTAAATTCTTCTTTGTCTCTGATACCCCAAGAGGGTTCAAACTCTTCTCTGAAGTA
>CALMBJ010000223.1 GCA_937860175.1 uncultured Actinomycetes bacterium | reverse complement strand
CGCAGCTAGTATCAATAGCGGAGTAGTTCCGAGCGCGGTAACAACCCAGCCACCAACGCCCAGCACTGAAACCAGGGTGGCAGCGATAATAAAGCGGCCCGCTGGGAAAATTACCGGGCGAGTGGTCATTAACTCTTGCAGCTTCATAAAGGTAATGATCGAACCACTAAAGGAAACGCAACCAACAATGACTGTAAAGACAGTGAAGATAACTACTGCGGTTGTGGCCTTATTGCCAAGATTTAAGTACTCAACAATGGCTACTAGTGCAGCTGCACCGCCACCAACACCATTGAATAGTGCAACAAGTTGTGGCATCTGAGTCATCTGAACCTTACGTGCAGCTGGCACGCCAATGATCAGACCAACAGCGATCGCACCCAGAATCCATCCAAGGTTGTTCAATGGAAGTGATGAACCATCATTTGAGTAGAAGAACACAACCAATGTTGCAAGCCCTGCTCCAAATGCACCGATTAAGTTTCCTCGACGCGCTGTCTTTGGGTGTGAAAGTCCTTTTAATGCAAGGATGAATGCGATACCTGCAGCAAGACCAATCAGGTCATATACGGTGCGGCTCATTTCTTATTTCCTTTGAACATCTCAAGCATTCGGTCGGTAACTACAAAGCCACCAACCATGTTGATAGTTGCCAAAACAATTGCCGCCAATGAAAGACCAAGCTCTAAATTGGTGGTGCTGTGATCTGCCACGATGATTGCACCAACCAGAATCACACCGTGAATCGCATTTGCACCCGACATCAACGGTGTGTGCAAGGTAGAAGAGACCTTGGAAACAACCTCAAAGCCAACAAAGACAGAGAGTACGAAGATCGAGACGATCGCCATCGGTTCCATTACTTAGCTCCTCTTCGTGAACCAGCATGCGTTACCGCAGCGCCGTTGATGATTTCATCCTCAAAATCAAGGTTAAACGCGACCTTTTGATCATCCTTTGCCGGGGTCGTAAAGAGAGACAGGAGATTTACTACGTTGCGTGAGTACAAGAATGATGCGTGGAATGGCAGCTGGCTTGGTACATCTTTGCCACCCCAAATGCGAACTCCGCCCGCTGTTTCAACAATCTCTCCGGGCTTTGAACCCTCAACATTTCCACCAGTTTCAGCGGCTAAGTCAACGATGATTGTTCCTGGCGCCATTGAATCCACCATCGCTTGTGTCATCAAACGCGGAGCCTGACGACCAGGAACTGCGGCGGTTGTAATCACAACATGTGATTTTGCGATGTAAGGCGTTAGTAGCTCACGTTGCTTTGCAGCGCGATCTTCTGTCATTTCGCGCGCATAGCCACCAGCGCCTTCAAGTGCTTCAAGTTCTAATTCGATAAATGTTGCACCCATTGAACGAACCTCATCAGCAGATGCTGGTCGAACATCGTAAGCAGAAACAACTGCTCCAAGTCGTCGTGCTGTTGCAATCGCTTGCAATCCTGCAACACCTGCACCAAGAACCAAAACCTGCGCAGGTGTAACGGTTCCTGCTGCGGTCATCAGCATCGGAAAAAATCGTGGTGATAACTCTGCTCCAACAACAGCTGCGCGATAACCCGCACACAAAGCTTGAGAAGTTAATGCATCCATAGATTGGGCACGAGAAATTCGTGGAACTAGTTCAAGTGAGAAAGCCGTAACTCCTGCACCTGCCGCTGCTTCGATTGAATCAATCGCTGTGACGGGGGATAGGAATGAAATAGTGATCGCGCCCTTTTTCAAGGTAGACATCTGTTGTGGCGTTAGCGGCTGAACAGATAAGACAACATCTGCATCGGAAAGAACATCACCACTCTTGACCGTTGCACCCGCCGCTGAAAAATCAGCGTCGGTGGCTTGCGAATAAAGACCTGCACCAGCTTCGATGGTTACATCAAGGCCTAGGCGAGTTAACTTGTTGATGATGTCGGGGACAAGCGCAACGCGCTTTTCTCCCTCTTTGATTTCCCGTGGGACAGCTACGCGCATATCTGAAATGTTAGTGCGTATAGCCCTTTAAGTCACCACGTACTAGGTGGTAAAGAATCGATTGAATAGTTGTTCTGCGGTGATACGCCTCGCGCCAAATAACTGAGCGTGGACCATCAATGACTGTGGCCTCAACCTCTTCTCCGCGGTGGGCTGGCAGGCAGTGCATAAAGAGAGAATCTTTGCTTGCCAACTTCATTAAGTTATCTGTCACTGCAAATGGCGACAACGCCTTGAACTTTTCTGCGCGATCACTTTCGGAATCTCCCATGGACATCCATACATCTGTGTAGAGAACGGAGGCATCCTTTGCGGCATCCTCTGGATCGTTGCTTACTTCGACCTTTCCACCACTTTGCGCTGCAATATTTTTTGCTACCGCCACAACAACTGGATCTGGTGCCCACTTGCCACTAGGAGTTGCTGCAACAACATGTGCACCCATGATCGCTCCCATGATTAACCAAGCATGAGACATATTGTTTCCATCACCAAGGTATACAAATTTGCGACCTGAAATATCTGATCCAAAGTTTTCACGAATTGTTAACCAATCGGCCAACAACTGAGTTGGATGATCATCATCGGTTAATGCGTTAATAACTGGAATAGTTGAGTAAGCACCCAATTGATCAACATCTGCTTGAGCAAAGGTTCGAATGATCAATGCGCTGCAGTATCCGCTGATGATCTTGGCGGTATCTTCGATAGTTTCTCCGCGACCTAATTGCAGTTCATCGCCACGAATAAAGATTGGCGTGCCACCCAAGTGAGCAACGGCGGTTTCAGATGAAAGACGGGTACGGGTTGAAGGCTTTGTCATGTAGATCGCCACAGTTTTATTGGCTAAAGCTGTGTTAGATCGCAGTGGATTCTCAGCAAATTCAGCGGCGGTCGAAAGCAATAATTCAACATCGGCTCGGCTTAAGTGCTCGGTTCGGAGTAAGTCCTTCATTTGTGAATTCTACCCGTAGTTTTTGGGTTCACATAGGTATTCTTATCCACCTCATGGGCATCTTTCGAAAATTAGGAGTTGGGTCGGAGTCTGATACCGATCTCCTTACCCGCCCTTCCCTTGATGAAAATCTTCAAGAAGATGATGGCGGCCACGATCGCTTCTCCCATTACGTTAAAAAAGAGAAGATTGTTGAGTCCGCGGTAACAGGAAAAGCGGTGAAGGCTCTGTGTGGAAAGAAGTGGATTCCATCTCGCGATCCCGAGAAGTATCCAATCTGTCCTACCTGCAAAGAGATTCACGCAGGGTTGAAGCCAGATCCCGAAGAAAAGTAATTATGAAGCGCATCATCGCTTTTGCACTTTCCCTTGTCACAATCGCAACGCTCACAACATTAATCACCCCGCAAGTAGCTTCTGCAGAAGATAAACCGCCTCGCAAGGTTGTAACCGGCTGGCTTCCTTATTACTCAGTAAGAACAATCATGCCGCTGGTTCGCAAACTTCCTTTTGCTCAACCAACTGTTCCGGGAAAGCCACCTGTGTGTGATGCCTCCCAATATGGTCCAGCTGAGAACCAAGCCATCGAATCCTCATACCTTTTTAGAAATAAAGATTTAATGAAAGAGGTTATGCCTTTTTGGTTCTCCCTTAAATCGCCAACAGTGATTCGTAATGAATACATCACCGGCAATCCTTCATGGCCAATGGCAGATACGGTTTGTTTGATCCGTCGCGCCGGGTTGAAAGTTATTCCATCAATGACTGATGGAACAGGAAAGCTAGAGCTTTCAAATTACCTTGCCAACCCAACCACTCGTGCAACAATCGTAAAAACTATTGTTGATCTGGTCCTTACAAATGACTTTGATGGTATTGATTTAGATTATGAGGGTTTTGCCTTTGTCGATGGAAACTCCACTTGGAAAACAACCGCGCCGCGTTGGGTTGCCTTAGTTAAAGAACTCAGCGTTGCATTGCGCTCTCACAATAAGTTACTTTCAATCTCAACACCTTATGTTTTTGACCCTAGAGAAAGACAGAAGGGTTACTTCGTATATGCATGGGCAGATGTTGCAAGCAGTATTGATCGCTTGCGAATCATGACCTATGACTATTCGGTAGGTAAGCCTGGTCCTATCGGCCCAATTGCTTGGGTAGAGAAAACGGTTAAGTACGCCGTCAGCATTATGTCGCCATCAAAGGTGTACATCGGATTGCCTGGATATGGTCGCGATTGGATTACATCTGTGCAAGGTAAGTGTCCCGTTAATGCGCCACCAGGATTAAGAGGCGGTGCAAAGGCTGCAACATTTGTAACTCGTCGTGCAGATGAAAAGGCTGCGATTGATCGAGCGACCCCAATCTTCAATGAAAAGTTTAGTGAAGCAACTTATTCATACTCGCAGACCTTTAATGGTCTTTCAGATGCAGGATCATCAACAGAATGCAGAGTAAATAGAACTGTTTGGTATCAAAATGCTCGAAGCTATGCAGAACGTATGG
>CALMBJ010000222.1 GCA_937860175.1 uncultured Actinomycetes bacterium | reverse complement strand
AGATAAGAGATGAGGAAATAAAATGGCAGCAGGAGATACAACAATCACAATGATCGGCAACTTAGTTGACGATCCAGAGCTACGTTTCACACCATCAGGTGCGGCCGTTGCAAAGTTTCGCGTTGCATCAACACCACGCTATTTAGATAAGCAAACCAATGAATGGAAAGATGGCGAGAGCCTTTTCCTTCAGTGTCAGATCTGGCGTCAAGCAGCTGAAAATGTTGCAGAGTCACTGACAAAGGGAATGCGCGTCATCCTTTCTGGTCGTCTCAAGCAGCGTTCATATGAAACTAAAGAGGGCGAAAAGCGCACCGTCTTTGAGGTAGAAGTAGATGAAGTTGGTCCATCACTACGCAATGCAACAGCTAAGGTCACAAAGGCCCAGCGTGCAGGCGGAGCCGGTGGATACTCTGCACCAGCTGCAGCGGATTCATTTAACGAAGACCCATGGGCTGCAGCATCATCCTCTGCGCCAGCAGGTGGTGGATGGGGAACATCCACAACTGACGAGCCACCGTTCTAAACCTAATTAATCAACCGTCCATCCATTCCTAGTTCGAAAGAACTAGGGCCCGAAAAGGAGCACCATAATGGGAGCAAGAAATAACAAGGCTCTACGCGAGCCTAAGAATAAGAATGCAAAAGCTGCAGCCTTAAACAAGAAGTTTAAGAAGAAGCCTTGCAGCTTCTGCCAGCAGAAGGTCACATTTATCGATTACAAAGATATTGCAACCCTTCGCAAGTACATTTCTGATCGCGGCAAGATCCGCGCTCGCCGCGTTACAGGTGCATGCACACAGCACCAGCGTTCAATCGCAACCGCGGTAAAGAACAGCCGTGAAGTAGCACTACTTCCTTACACATCATCAGCGCGATAAGGAGAATAGACAATGAAACTAATCCTTACCCGTGAAGTTGCAGGCCTAGGCGCTGCAGGAGATGTTGTAACTGTTAAAGATGGATTCGCTCGCAACTTCCTGTTGCCACGCGGAAACGCAATCGCATGGTCACTAGGCGGAGAAAAGCAGATCGAAAGCATTCGTCGCGCGCGTTCAGCACGCGAGGTTCGCGATATCGATCACGCCAAGGAGATCAAGGCAAAGCTTGAAGGCGCATCAGTAGTTGCTAAGGCAAAGGTTGGCGCTAAGGGCGCACTCTTTGGTTCAGTAACTGACAAAGATGTTGCATCAGCAATCAAGGCAGCAACCGGTCTAGATATCGATCGTCACGCGATCGCTACGAAGGGCCACATCAAGAAGCTTGGTAACCACGATGTAAAGATCTCTCTAGGTCACAACGTTGTTGCAAAGGTTTCAGTAAGCGTTGTAGCTGACAAGTAAGCTCGAAAATTAAAGAACCCGTCACTTATGTGGCGGGTTTTTTATTTCCCAAAAGAGAATCTCACGATGTGGTATTCAAAGAAATACTTTGCTCCACAGGGGTGTGTGTACAGATATCGCCTCTGACCTGCACCTTTGCAGGGTGCGAGAGCGAGCACCCACAGTTATGCACAATCCATCCACCGCTTCCTACACAGGAAAACAGGGTTATCCACCTACTTATACACAGCCTTGTGCACAGGGCTCCCAGCCGATTCTCGCCTGCGATAGGGGTGAAGGCCTAAGTTACGCACCAGGTCAGAAGGCCTATTTGTATGTCCCAAGTTTGTCAGTGTCCTAGAGGAGGTTATGAGCGTGAGCATCGCCGAACTTCCCAACAACCGCCCAGCCCGCGACCCCAACATCAACTCAGTTGGCGCCGAGTTTGAGCGCACACCACCACAGGATTTAATCGCTGAACAATCTGTTCTTGGCGGAATGTTGTTATCAAAGGATGCAATCGCAGATGTCATCGAAATTATTCGTGATCGCGATTTTTATCGCCCTGCACATGAATTAATTTACGACGCAATTATTGATTTGTATGGCCGCGGCGAACCAGCAGATGCGGTAACTGTCTCTGCCGAACTTTCAAAGCGCGGAGATATTGCACGTGCAGGTGGTGCACCTTATTTGCACACATTAATTTCATCTGTACCAACAGCTGCTAACGCTGGTTACTACGCAAAGATTGTTCGCGAACATGCAATCATGCGCCGCTTAGTTGAAGCTGGAACAAAGATTGTTCAATACGGTTACACAACTGAAGGTGAAGTCGACGATATGGTCGACATGGCGCAAGCTGAGGTTTATGCAGTTACTGAACGTCGCTCCTCTGAAGATTATGTACAACTATCAACGCTGTTGCCACAAGCACTCGATGAGATCGAAGCGATCTCAAAGGGAATCGGTGTTGAAGGTGTTAAGACTGGATTTAAAGATCTTGATGCATTAACCCATGGTCTGCATCCAGGAAACATGATTATCTTGGCTGCACGTCCTGCTATGGGTAAGTCAACACTTGGTTTGGATATCGCACGACATGCATCGATTCATGATGGGCAAACATCGGTAATTTTCTCTCTCGAAATGTCAAAGAGTGAAATTACAATGCGTATGTTGTCAGCAGAAGCTCGTGTTGGTTTGAACAATATTCGCTCTGGTTCACTTTCTGATGATGAGTGGTCACGTCTTGCTCGTCGTATGGGTGAGATCTCAGAGGCGCCATTGTTTATCGATGATTCACCAAACCTTTCCATGATGGAGATCCGTGCAAAGGCTCGTCGTCTAAAGCAGCGCCATGATTTAAAACTTATTGTTATTGATTACCTGCAGTTGATGACCTCAGGTAAGCGCGTAGAGAACCGTCAGCAAGAGGTTTCTGAGTTCTCCCGTCACCTCAAGTTGATGGCAAAGGAGCTAAATATCCCTGTTATCGCTATCTCACAGCTAAACCGTGGACCTGAACAACGTACAGATAAGAAGCCGATGCTCTCCGATCTTCGCGAATCTGGTTCTATCGAACAGGATGCTGACGTAGTTATCTTGTTACACCGTGATGATATGTATGACTCACAAAACCGAACAGGTGAAGCAGATTTAATTGTTGCTAAGCACCGTAACGGACCAACTAGAACAATTACCGTTTCTGCGCAGCTTCACTACGCACGTTTCTATGACATGCCACAAAACCCAGGTGGCGGACAAGACTGGACGCAACAACGCGAAGCTACAAACACTCCACCAGAGGACTCCTTCGGAGCTTAAGCAGCGGCAGATCGTGCGCGATCTGCGATGTAAATTCCAACAAGAACAACCGCGGCACCAACCAATTGGATGCCGTTCCAACTTTGATTTAACCAGATCCAAGCAAAGACACCAGCTAAAACCGGTTCAAGCATTCCGATCACACTTGATGTTGATGCTGACAATAAACGCAAACCTGCAATCACAAAGAGATACGGAACAATTGTTCCCATAACTACAATCCAAAGAATTAACAACCAACCTGGCAAGGTGTTACCCGCAAATACACCCGTAAGATCCATATCGATTGTAAAAACCTCAAATGGAAACTCCCACACCGGCATAGAAACCAACCAGGTAAGTGATGCCATACCAAGTCCCCACACAGTCAGCGATAACGCGCTTCTGCTTGTTCCAAAACCTTTTCCAATTAAAAAGTATGCCGTTAATGCAAAGGCGCTAAAGAGCGCGCCCAGCAAACCAATCAGGTCAAAGCTCAAACCATTCCAGACCTGCGCAAGCAAAATTAATCCAAGTAAGGAGAGCGCGATCGCACCCCACATCGAAGTAGGTACAAAAGCTTTTCGCACATACTTAATCCAAAGCGCGATCCAGATAGGTGCGGTGAACTCGATGATCAGCACCAAACTAAGCGGTACCCCGCGCTGAATACCCAGGAAATAGCCAGCCTGAACGGCTGCAAAACCAATAACCCCATAGGCGGCCAGCATGGGAAGCTGCTTTTTTGTGGCCTTTAGTGAGGGCCGAGCGATCAGCAGGGTGATGGTGAGCAAGATCGTGAAAGCACCTAAAGAACGCACCTGCGCCAAACGAAAGGGCGAGATGTGCTCTAAAACAATTGTGGAGATAACCCCGTTAAAGGCGAAAACAAGCGCGCCCATAACAAGGTAAAACTCTCCGCGGTGCTTTGTAAGCATCCGAGAAGGCTACATCACAACCTTAGAAAGCTGATTCAGGCAGCTCCATTATTGATCCATCAGTTGCTTCAACGATCTTACGATCAGCGGTGATGTGTGGCAGATAGTTCTGAACAAAGAACTTAGCCGCTGCAATCTTTCCAGTATAGAAATCTGCATCCTTGCCAGCGTTAGGCAACTTCTCTAATGCGATATCTGCCTGACGTAGCAACAACCACGATGTGATGATGTCACCAACAGCCATTAAGCAACGTGAAGTGTTAAGACCAACCTGGTAAATCTTTACCGGATCTGACTGTGACTCCATTGCATGACCAACAAGAACACCAACAATTCCATTGAGATCACCAAGTGCCTTAAGCAACATCTGCTTCTCAGCAGCATGTGCTCCACCGGTTTCAGCAAAAGCTGCAATCTCTTTACCTAGTAGACCAATTGCACGTCCACCATCCTTAACAACCTTACGGAAGAAGAAATCAAGACCCTGAATCGCGGTTGTACCTTCATACAAGGTATCGATCTTTGCATCACGTACATACTGTTCTAGCGGCCAATCGCGAGTAAAGCCGGCGCCACCAAATGTTTGTAGTGATTCAGTTCCAAGAAGTGTCCAAGACTTTTCAGATCCGTAACCCTTAACAATTGGAAGCAGGAGATCATTTAACTTTTCCATATCTTCAGCGCGCTCTTTATCGCCCGCTTCAATTGCAAGTTCGATCTCATCCTGAATCGATGCTGTGTACAGAACAAGTGCACGCATACCTTCGCTGTAAGACTTCTGAACCATCAGCGAACGACGCACATCTGGGTGCTTAATAATGGTTACGCGAGGTGAAGCCTTGTCATTCATTACCTTCATATCGCCACCCTGTACACGCTCCTTCGCGTATGACAAAGCCTGCATGTAACCAGCAGAAAGTGTTGCAATCGCCTTTGTTCCAACCATCATGCGAGCAAACTCGATGACCTTGAACATCTGTGCAATACCTTCATGCACATCGCCCAATAGGTAACCAACTGCAGGCTCTTTCTCGCCTAAGTTAACTTCGCAGGTTGCAGAGACGTTAAGACCCATCTTGTCTTCAAGTTGAGTTACATAAACACCATTGCGCTTACCTAGTTCACCAGTTTCAAAATCAAACATGAACTTAGGAATTAGGAATAGTGAAAGACCCTTTGTTCCTGGTCCGCCACCTTCGCGACGAGCCAATGTGAAGTGAACAATGTTGTCGTAGAAATCAGCATCACCTGATGTGATGTAACGCTTTGTTCCGGTGATGTGCCATGTTCCATCTGGTTGCTGCACAGCCTTAGTGCGTCCTGCACCAACATCTGAACCTGCATCAGGCTCAGTTAGCTGCATCGTTGCACCCCAGTGCTTTTCAACCATGTGCTTTGCAATCTTCTTCTGCTCATCTGTTCCAAGAACATGTGCAACCTGCGCAAATGCATAACCAGATGCGTAGATGTGAATTGCAGGGTTTGAACCTAAAACCATTTCCGCCATCGCCCAACGAACTGATGGAGGAACCTTCATTCCACCAAGTGCAACTGGTGCATCAAGACGCCACCACTCGCCATCAACATAAGCTTTGTATGACTTCTTAAAACTTTCCGGCAATGTGACATTGCCAGTTTCCTTATTAAGAATCGCACCAACGCGATCGCCTTCAACAAAAGATTCGGCAAGATCGTTTTCACACAAACGTTTCATCTCTTCAAGCATTCCCATTGATGTATCGCGATCAACTTCGGAGTACAGGCTTTGGCCCATAACCTTGTCGCGACCCAATAGGTCAAAGAGGCAGAATTCAATGTCACGGAGGTTTGCTTTGTAATGGCTCATGGCGTAATGGTGCTACCCGCCAGTAACTTACGCAACCCTATTTGAGCGTGAGTTTTCAGGGCTAGGCTCGTATAGGCTCACGCCCGTGTTACTTAGCGATCGCGATATCCGCGCAGAGATAGCAGCTGGCCGAGTCGGCTGCGAGCCATTCCACGAGGCGATGATCCAGCCATCATCTGTAGATGTACGCCTGGACAAGTTCTTCCGTGTTTTTGAAAACCATAAGTACAGCGTCATCGATCCATCGATTGAGCAACCAGAGCTAACCCGCGAGGTTGTAGCCGATGGCGATGAGCCATTTATCTTGCACCCAGGTGAGTTTGTTTTGGCCAGCACCTACGAGGTCATCACACTTCCCGATGACATCGCAGGTCGCTTAGAGGGAAAGTCCTCACTTGGTCGTCTTGGACTGCTCACACACAGCACCGCAGGCTTTATCGATCCAGGGTTTAGCGGACACATCACGCTGGAGCTCTCCAATGTTGCCAACCTGCCGGTTAAGTTGTTTGCCGGAATGAAGATCGGTCAACTTTGTCTCATCAAACTCTCATCTCCCGCTGAGCATCCTTACGGCAGCGAGAAGTACGGTTCTAGATATCAAGGACAGCGCGGCCCAACACCTAGCCGTTCATTCTTAAACTTCCACCGTTCAAAGATTAACTAACTAGCGTCGGAATAAACCGACGGAAAGCGCGGTTTAATTAGGTATGGAAATCATCATTGGTTTAGCACTGGTTGCACTTCTTGCTGTCTTCTTTATCTCGCAATACAACCGCCTTATTCGTCTGAACATAACAGTTGATGAAGCATGGGCGCAGATCGAGGTTCAGTTAAAGCGTCGCGCAGATTTAATCCCTAACTTAGTTGAAACCGTTAAGGGATATGCAAAGCATGAGCAATCAACATTTGATGCCGTTGTAACAGCACGTGCAAAGGCGACAACCGCTTCAACAGTTGCAGACACTGCGGCTGCAGATGGAATGCTTACACAAGCACTACGTGGTTTGCTTGCAGTAGCTGAGGCTTACCCAGATCTGAAAGCATCCTCAAACTTTTTATCACTACAAGAAGAGCTTGCAACAACTGAAAACAAGGTTGCCTTCTCACGTCAGTTCTACAACGACAATGTTCGTAACCTCAACACCGCTGTAAAAACCATCCCGAGCAGCTTCTTTGCTGGCTTTGCAAAGGTTACAGAGCGCGAGTTTTACGAGGTTGAAGATCCACAGGATCGCATCGTTCCAAATGTTTCCTTCAACTAAGAGTTTCTAAATGAACTTTAGAACGATGCAGGCGGCTAACCGCCGCAAAACATTTGGTCTGCTCATGGGTATGGGCGCGCTGATGTGGTTTGTTGTCTATGCAGCGATGACCTACTTTGGTGGAACCGGTGCTGGCATTGTTCCCATTGCAGTTGGTATCTCATTGGTTTCAGTGTGGGGCGCTTACTACGGATCAGACAAACTGGTTTTAACAATGACCGGTGCCAAGTTGATTCAAGAGTCTGACAACCCAAAACTATTTGATTTGATTCAAGAGATAACTATCGCCTCAGGTTTACCAATGCCAAAGGTTGCAGTTGTTATTGATGATGCACCAAACGCTTTTGCAACTGGTCGTAACCCAGAACATGCATTAATCGCATTCACAACCGGAATCCTGGATGTAATGGATCGCGATCAACTGCAGGGCGTTATTGCCCATGAATTAGCTCATGTTGCTAACCGTGACACCTTGGTAAGTGCGGTTGCTGCAACTACAGCTGGTGCAATCGCTATCGTCTCCGATGTCTTAGCGCGCATGATGTTCTTTGGTGGTCGCCGCGATAACAACAACGCAAACCCAATCGCACTTGTTGTATCCCTTTTAATTTTAATAATGGCACCACTTGCCGCAGTAATGCTTAAATCTGCAATCTCGCGCAAGCGTGAATCACTTGCTGATGCCACTGCGGTTTCCTTTACACGTAACCCAGCAGGTCTTCGCTCCGCACTTGAAGTACTTGCTGCAGATTCCACCGTTGTTCAACAACGCTCTACCGCAGTTGCACATATCTGGATTGAATCACCACTTGATGCAAAATCAGTATCCAAGATGTTCTCTACCCACCCACCAATTCAAGAACGCATCGCCGTTCTAAA